>NZ_JASCOO010000002.1:0-119106 GCF_029959485.1 Stenotrophomonas sp. PS02301 | reverse complement strand
GCGCGGATCTAACCGCGCCGCCCTTCTGCGTTGTGAAGCAGCGCGTCGTTGCGCGCCACCGTCCATGCCCGCAACCCCATCACGGCCAGGCCGACGAACACCAGATACAGCACCGCGGTCACGTGCAGTGACTTGACCATGTACATGCCGACGTAGACAACGTCGACCAGGATCCACAGCCACCATGCGGCCGTGTGACGCCGAGCCTGCCACCACTGGGCGACCAGACTCAGCGCAGCCAGCATTGCATCCAGCCACGGCAACGCTGCATTGGTGAGGAAGTGCATCGCCGCGCCGAGCGCGATGCCGAAGGCGACGCCGATGCCGAGGTCACGCCACATGGCCGCCCGCGCCAGCGGCATGATCGCGACCCGGCCATCGTCCTCCACCTGCCCACGCCAGCGCACCCAGCCGTAGACCAGGAAGCCACCGAAGACGACCTGCAGCAGCGTGTCCGAGTACAGCCGGGCCTCGGCGAAGACCAGCGCGTACAGCGCCACCGAGATCAGCCCGACCGGCCAGGCAAGGGGCACCCGGCGCGTCATCAGCCACACGCCGAGCATGCTGACACCGGCCGCCGACCATTCCAGGATCGCCGGGTTCATAGCGCGAACGTGACCGACAGCCTGGCCTGACGCGGTGCGCCCGGGAACAGGTAGTAGTCGCCAGAGCTGCTGCCGGTATCGCGCCAGTAGAAGCGGTTGAACAGGTTGTCCACCGAGAGATTCCAGGTCACCGGATGCTCAGCCAGCTGATGCTTGAAGCGCAGGCCGGCGTCGAACACGCTGTAGGCCGGTGCGCTCACGCGACCATCAGCAGTGGCCACGTTGGAGGCCGCGTAACGCCATCCGCCGGTCAGCCCCAGGCCGGTCACGAACGGCAGCTGGTACTCCGCGTGCACGGTCGCGCGCGTCTTGGGCACGTTGATCAGCTGGTGGCCCTCGTAATCCGGCGTGCCGGCATCGCGTGCGCGGGCGCGCAGCACACTGGCGCTGGCGGTCAGCGACAGGCGCTCGGTGAGCTGGCCCTGCGCGGTGAGTTCCAGCCCGGTATGGGTCTGCTGCCCCTCCTGGACGAAGGTGTAGCCGGCATCACTGCCGTCCGGCTTGGCGTACTGGAACGGCTGCGAAGTGCGGAACAAAGCGGCACCCAACGTCAGCGCATCGCTGGACACATACTTGACGCCCACTTCGGTCTGGCGCGACAGCACCGCAGGCAGGAACGTGCCTTCGTTGGACGTCCAGAACGGCGCTTCCTGGCCAAGCGAAATACCCCGCACGTAGCTCACATAGGCGTTGACCTCGTCGGTCGCCTTCCAGACCAGCGCGGTCTGCGGCAGGAAGCGCGACAGGCGGCTGTGCCGCTCGGGGTTGCCACGCTTGTCGTAGGCACGCTCGTCCAGGCGCACGAAACGCCCACCGGCCAGCCACTGCCAATCGCCGAAGCTCATCCGGTCCAGTGCGAATACCGCCGTCTGCGCGCTGTCCAGACGCCGCGCGGACGGGCCCGGCATCAGCGGCGACGGTTCGAACTGCGGCACCTGTGCATCGTGGATGTTGGCGGTGCCCACGTATTCGTTGACGTTGCGGCGCTTGTCCACGGTGCGCTCGAAACGGTCAGCACCCACGCTCAGCGCGTGCCGGATATCGCCGGTGGCGAACCTGCCGCGCAGTTCGCCACGGAATTCCAGGTTGCGGCGGGTATCGTCCGGGCTGCGGTAATCGTAGATGTCGTAGTCGCCATTGGGCGCGAAGTAGTTGCCCGGCACGCTGCCATCGGCACATTCGGCGGCGTAGTAGCAGCCGTAGGCGAAGGCGACGTTGTCGTCGATCACCGAGCGGCTGTAGCTGGCCGATACCCGCGACTGCCAGCCCGGGCTGAAATCGTAGGTATGCAGCGCGGTCAGGTTGGTGCTGTCGATGCCGACCGGCCGCTGCCAGGCCTGATAGCCCAGCAGGTGTTTGCGGTCCACGCCGCGCGGCAGCTCGGTGGCCCCCAGCAGCTGATAGCCCGAGGCCGAGCGCTGCGCGCTGGTCTGGTAGTTGGCATCCACTTCCAGCTTGCCGCGTTCGCCGATGAGCCAGTCGGTGGCCAGCGAGTAGAAGTTGCGGCGGCCGTCGGCATGGTCGATGTAGGAGTCGGTGTCTTCCCACGCGGCATTGAAGCGCACGCCGAAACGCGGCGACAGCCAATGGCCGAGATCCACCGCGGTGTAGCGCGAGCCTTCCGAATTGGTGCCGAGGGTGACGTTGCGGACCTCGGCCGGGCGCTTGCCCACGTAATTGATGATGCCGCCGGGCGCCATGACGCCCGCGGCGAGGCCGGCCTCGCCTTTGAGGATCTCCACCGACTGGATGTTCTCCAGCGCCAGGCGTTGCTCGCCGGTGATGGACAGCCCGTTGAAACGGTAGCCGGTACCGGTATCCAGCGGGAAACCGCGGATCGCGATGTTCTGGTAGTAACCGACCGGTGCATAGCTGTCGCCCAGCGAGGCATCGTTGCTGGCCAGCTCGGACAGCGTACGGATCTGGCGGCTGTCCAGCAGGTCGCGATCCAGCACGTTCACCGACGCCGGGGTGCTCTTCCAGTCACCCGCGCCGAAACTGCTGGTCTGCGTGGCGGTGGCTGCCGGCTGATGCGCCTGCACGCGCACGGCGGCAAGCTCGGTCGGCGAGCGCTCGGGCGCATCGGCGAGATCGTTGGCATGAAGAGGCAGCGCGGCGCAGAGGGCGGCGGACAACAGCGTGGGGCGGAAGCAACGGTTCATTCGATTCGTCATCAGCTGGGGGAGACGAAGCGAAGGCGCGCACGCGCACCGACCCATCACGGCGGTATGCCTGCTGCTCAAAGCTCCCTACGCCGGTGCAAACCGGATCAGGTTCCAAGGGACTCTCTCAGCCTGGTTTCGCCAGGCACCCCCGCTTCTGTGACTATTTCACTACAAACCGTACGGATTTGCGAGTCTGTCCTCAGGCGGCGGCGTGCAGCGCCTTCAGCAGGCCCTGCCCCGCCGCGGTGCTGAACCAGTCAGCATGCCCGAGCAGGAAGGTGTGGTAGGCCACGTCGGCATTGGCCGGGGAGTGGGTCACGGCCTCGAAGTACTCCACTTCCGAGAGTGCGAAATCCAGCTGCACGATCGGCAGCAGATCGGCCAGCCGGTGTACGCGCTCGGCAGACAGCGGCACGATCCCGCGGTAGCCGGCCAGCAGCGCCAGTGCGATATCCACGCGCACCGCCGCCTCGCCGTTTTCCAGCGCCAGCCAGGCAATGGCGTTGCGTTCGATGGCGGTGGCCAGATCGAACAAGGCACTGGTCGGTGAGGCCAACCCAAGATCGAGCACCGTATCGACCACGGTGGACCTGCCGTCCTGGCGCCACAGCAGATTGGACACGTGCCAGTCGTTGTGCGCCCACAGGCGCGGTTCGGCCTGCAGCCGCTCGGCCAGGCCGTCATGCCATGGCAGCACCGCCCGCTGCAGATCGGCCTGCCAGTCCTGCCGCGCAAGATAGGCCGCCAACCCGGGGCGATCGTCGAGCCCGGCCTGGAGGGCGGCGATGGGATCGGCGGCACGGATCAGGTCATCGCGGGCGACCAGCAGATGGGTGCTGCGCTGGGGCGCGTGGTAGGTGGCCGATGCAAGATGCAGTCTGGCCAGCATCCGCCCTGCTTCGTGCGCCTGCGCGGTATCGGTCAACAGCGTCCAGGAGGGCGCATCGCGGTACAGATCCTGGCCATGGCCCACGCCATGCAGTTCGTAGGTCCACCCCTCGTGCTCCACCGCAGTGGCGCCATCGCGGTCACGCAGCACCTCGACGACGGGCACGCCGTGGTCGGCCAGGTGCTGGATGAAACGATGCTCTTCGCCCAGGCCAGCCGCACTGCGGACGCTGCCATGGTGGCGCTTGACGAACACCCGGCCCGCGTCGCTCTCGACAATGGCCGCGGCGGACATCGGTCGCGGGCTGTGCCACAGCAGCCGGCACGCGCCCGCCAGCGGCGCGAAGCGTTCGCTGAGCCAGGTGATCTCGCGGTCGGTGATGGCGGGCCAGTCGGCGGCCACCTCATCGTTGTTGAGGCCTTGGACGCGGTGGGTGCTGTTGCTCATGGGATGACGGGTCGATGACGGCGAAAAGGCACGCTGTCACCAGACAGTGGGCGCGGCGAGGATACCAAGCCACGCCCGGCCAGGGGGGAACAGATGCGTCCCGTCAGCGCTTGCCGTCACCCTGCTTCGTTGCGGCGGGCGTGGCCGGCAGCAGCCGCGGCTGCTCCGCATACCAGTCGCGGGCCCCGGCAAGGTGCCACTTGCGCTGCTCGCCCTGCAGCTCGATGCCGGCCCCCAGCACGCCCCAGCGCAGGTAGAGATCGCCACGCCGCTTGCCATGACTCAGATCCAGCCGCGCCTGCAGGGACAGTCGCTCGTTCTCGGCCTGCAGATCCTCCACGATCAGCTCGCCACTTCGCCAGCGCAGTTGCCCACTGGCCTGCACCTCCCCGGAATCCAGCATCCCGAGCACCCAGCGCGGGTATTCGCTGCGCTGGGCGAACACGCCGAGCAACGGCCCGGCATCGCGCAGGCGCAGGTCGGCCAGGCCATCCACCTGGAACGGCGCGGCCGCATCGATGTGGCCACTGCGGATCGCCACCTTGCCCCACCAACGCCCGTCACTCTTTTCATCGCCGACGTGGATGTTGCGCAGGTCCACCGTGGTGCCACCGAGATCAAACTGGCGGCTGTCGAAATCCGCACGCTGCAGACGCGCCTGCAGCTGCGCATCGCCGCGCATCGCGATGCCCGCCACGCTGAGCCGGGCTCCGGTGCCACGAAGATCGGCACTGCCCTTGCCTACCCGGCCGGAGGCATCCAGCGACACATCACCGCTGAGCAGACCGGTACCGCCGAGCAGGCGCACGTTGTCGTTGCCCAGATAACGGTTGTAGGCGGTGAGGTCGGGCACCCGCGCATCGGTGAAGCGCAGCTGGGCGCGCATGCCGTCGCTCAACTGCTTCAACCGCGCATCCCCGCGCAGGGTCAGCGCCAGTTGGCGGCCATCGAACAACACCGCCTTCGGCGCGTTGGTTGGCGCAGCCTGGAAGCGCGGGATCTGCACCTTCAGCTCCGCCTGCGGCGGTTCGCCTTCCACGATCCGCCCCTGTGCGTGGGCGTCGCCGCGCATCCGGACCCCTGCAACCTCGGCCACGGCGGCCACCTGCGGGATATCCACCGTGCTGCCCGGCGCCAGTTCACCGTCGGCAATGACGACGTCTGCCTTGAGCAGTCCACCGCCGTCGAGATGGAACCAGGGTTTCTTCACGAACAGATCGCTGATCCAATTGAGCGACTGGAACTGCCAGGCGCCCTGCACGTTGCCAGACAGCCGTGGAAGCAGTTCGGCCGGGGCCTGGAACGGAATCTTCCGGCCGGTCACGCGCAGATCGGCATTGAGTTCGCTGCCCGTTTCCGGGTCACGCGGGAGCCGCGCTTGGACCCGCATGTCCTGCGCCACGTCCAGCTGCAGTGCCAGCAGACCGCGGTCATCGGCGTGGACGCCGGCATGCAGCGGCAGCCGCCAGACCAGTCGGCTGCCGGGGCGCAGCGCGCCTTCCTCCAGCGTTACATCCGCGGTCAGGCGCGCGTTGGAAACCGCGCTGCCCACCTTGACATGCGGGCCACCCGTATCGATGCGAAGGCCCTGGCTGCGCGCGTCGATCTGCAGCTGCGCCCAGGTGATGCCGAGTTTCTGCAACCCCGGCGCGTCGTCACGATAGTGCCGCGGGAAGTGGAAGCGCGCGGCGATCTGGGCATCGTCCAGCACATTGACCCCGTCGAAACTGACCTGGGCATCATCGAAGCCGGCCGTGGAATCAAACAGCTCCGACGGCCCGCCCTTGAGCTGCTTGAGGAAACCGACATTGCCGCGCCCCTGGCCGACGATCAGCAACTTGCCGAAGCGCCCACTGCGGATCGTCTCGCTGTGGATCGCATCGAAGCGCAGGGTCCAGCCGCAGTCACCCCGCGGCGGCGGTGGGATGGCCTTTTCGACACGCTCGACCTCGGCTTCAACCCCCGTGGCATCAATGCGCGGAATGCGCACTTCCTTGCGCAACAGCGCTGGCAGATCGATCCAGGCACTCGCCCGGTCGGCGCGGAACACATACTGCGTTCGATTGGCCTGGCCACGCATCCGGATATTCCAGACCACGGCCTGCCCGGGCATCAGGGTCAGCGCGGGCCCGGTCTGCATCGTGAATTTTTCAGGTTTGCGGTTGGTCACCGCATCGAACAGCGGCGTATTGAGGAACACATTGCCCGCCAGCAGGTACAGCGCATACAGCGCCAGCAGCGACAGCAACGCCACGCGCCACGGCCGGGGCCAGCGCTGCACGCGCTCGGGAATCAGGGGCATGTGGGTCCGCAACAGGAAGCAGGATGACGGCCCACTATCGGCAAGATGCAGCCGTCATCGCGTGAAGGCCCTGCCGCAAGACCTTTCATGACCCGACCACGGCTCAGGAACGTCGTGCTGCCTGCTGCGCCTGGAAGAACGCTACCGTCGGGGCCAGGCCCAGATGCGAAAGCTGGGTCGCAGCGCCCTCGGCCGAGCCCTGCGCAGCCTCGATGACGCGCTCGAACATGTGCGCCTCGTAGGCTGCCACGGCGCGCTGCCAGTCCGGCCCCTGACCGAGTTGCGCGGCCAGCTCCGCGGCATCCAGCATCGCCGCGTTGACACCCTCACCGCCGAAGGGGGACATCAGGTGCGCCGCATCGCCGATCAGGGTCAGCCCCGCACGTGGATTCCAGCGGTGTCCGACCGGCAGCGCGTGGATCGGACGCGCCACGAATCTGGTGTTGCAGGCCCGGAACAGGTCGCGGATCGTTTCGGCGAATCCCTCGAATTCTTCCAGCAGTGACGTGCGCATCGCCTCGGGCGAGGTGAAATCGAACCGCGTCGCCGCCCAGTCGACGGGGACGCGGAACACCGCGTAGCCGCGCACGTGCGAATGGCCGTTGCGCTGGGCGATGATCATGCGGCCGTCGCCTTCGATGCCGACCTTGCCGCGACCGACCAATGCAGCCAAGCCGGGATGGGCCCGGTCGATGTCGTCGATGCCGAACTCGATGAAGGTCAGCCCGCTGTACTGCGGCCGATAGGGCGAGAGTAACGGGCGCACCCTGGACCAGGCGCCGTCGGCGCCGATCACCAGATCGAACGGTCCTTCCACACCGGTGTCGAACACCAGCTCCCAGCGGTCGTCCGCACTGCTGCGTACGTCCACCAGTCGCCTGCCCCACTGAAGGGTGTCGGCAGGAAGCGAATCGATCAACAGAGCGCGCAATGCCGTGCGATCGACCTCGGGGCGGCTGCGATCGGCGCCTTCGTTGTCCTCGAACAGCACCTGACCGGTCTTGTCGAGGAGGCGCTCGCCCTGGTCGTCGTGCCGTGCGATCGCCTCGAATGCCGCGCTGAGTCCGGCACGCTCAAGCGCCAGCAGGCCGGACTCGGCGTGCAGGTCCAGGCTGCCCCCTTGCGGGCGTTCATCGGGATCGCGCTCGGCCTCATAGACGGTACTCGGCAGACCGTGGGTGTGGAGAATCCGCGCCAGGGTCAGGCCTGCGGGGCCGCCGCCGACGATGGCAATACGAGGGGGGCTGGGCATGGCATCCATCCGGGACTAACATAGGGGCCTATATTTATAGATAGCCACCTATGGAAAGTCAATCCTCACCTCCCCCGCTGTCCACCGACAAGCCCCTCAAGCTGCTGGGCGTGGCCTACCGCGGCTTCCAGAGGATCGTGGATGCACCGTTGCGCGAACTGGGTTTCGCGATGAGCCAGCTCCCCGTCCTGGTGTCACTGAAGCATGGCAACGCCCTGCCGCAGAGCGAACTTGCCCGGATCGCCGGTGTCGAGCAGCCGAGCATGGCGCAGCTGCTCAATCGCATGGAGCGCGACGGGCTGATCCAGCGTCGCCCGGACCCGGACGACCGCCGCAGCCGGTTGATCGCGCTGACCCCGCAGGCACGCGAACGGCTGCCTGCCGCACAGGCGGTCATGGAAGCGGCCAGCGCAACAGCGACCGCCGGTTTCAGCGCCGCCGACATGGCGCAGTTGCAGTCGCTGATGGTGCGCCTCAACGCCAACCTCGAGGCGAGCGGCTGATCAGGCCAGGCTGATCGCATCCATCAGCGCGGCCGTTGCTGATCGGCCACCCGGAGGTCGGGACGCGCCTGACCCGCACGGTCCTGCGGCCAAGGCTGGATCGCAAGCCTGCTGCCACGGCAGGCATCCACGTCCTGGTAGACCTGGGTCCTGCCGTTGACGAAGGTGAAGCGCAGATCGAAGCGGCAGCCCTCGCCAGCCAGGTCCACCGTCACCGCATCGCCGCCCCCGGACAGCCTGCGCACCAACGCACGGGGCGCGAACGCGTCACTGCCGGCAGGCGCGACCTCCACCGCACTCACGCTGTCATGCGCGCGGTTGACCAGGGTCAGATAACGGGCGTTGGCAGCGCCGGCAAGCGGTACCGTCATGGTGGAGAGCAGTCCGGCAAGGGCAACGGCGCGGGTCAGGGTCATGGCAGCGGTCTCCAGCAAGGAAGGGATACCGGCAGCGGCTGCATCGCAGGGCGCGTTCCGGTCGTCCCATCTCGCCGTCGCGACGGCGGCCCGGCAACCGGTCCGGGACCAATCGTCGCCACGCGCGGACCAATCGTAATGAGGCCTCATGGCGCTTCCCGCACGCACGTCCGCCTGCCTAAGATGACGTCCGCCAGAAGCGCCTGGCCCGGAACCCACCATGCACATTCGCCTCGGCAGCACCCGGATTCGCCTGTCCCGCTACCTCGCCCTGTGGACGGCGGTGGCCGTGGTGTTCGCCCTGCAGACCTCGATCAACGCCGGCCTGCCGAACAGTCAACAACCCCTCTGGGATCTCCTGCGCTGGTCGCTGATCCAGTGGTACACGTGGGCTGCCCTGGCACCCACGGTCTTCCGCCTCGCCGAGCGCTTTCCAGTACGCGGCAGCGGGCGCCTGCACGGGCTGGGCGCACAGGTGGTGGCCAGCCTGTGCATGACGTTCATTGCGATGGTCGTGGGTGCGATGGTCTCCACCCTGTTCGAGCCCAGCGGTTTCTTTCAGCAGTTGGGCTACTTCCTGGAGCAGCACTTCGCCATCGGGCTGCTGACCTACTGGACGCTGTTCGCGATCCAGCAGGCCATCCATTTCCATGCCGAAAAAGCCCGGCGCGAACTGGAAGCCAGCCAGCTGGCCACCGAGCTGGCGCAGTCGCGGTTGCTCTCGCTCAAATCCCAGCTGCAGCCGCACTTTCTGTTCAACACGCTGCACGCGATCATTACCCTGCTCGACGAGGACAAGGTCTCGGCCGAAGACATGTTGCTGCGCCTGAGCGAACTGCTGCGCGCCTTCCTGGAAGACTACGACGGCCAGGAGATCAGCCTGCGCCAGGAACTGGACCTGATCGAGCTGTATCTGGGCATCCAACGCACCCGCTTCAAGGATCGGCTCACCACCCGCACGTATATCGCCCCGGACACGCTGGCCTGCGCGGTGCCCAGCCTGATCCTGCAGCCGCTGGTGGAGAACGCGCTACGCCATGGCATCGGCCAGCGCGTGGGCAGCGACACCATCGAGATCGAGGCTCGCCGCGATGGCGACACGCTGTGCATCGAAGTGCGCAACCGCAACAGCACCCTCTCGGCCGAACCGACCGCATCGGCGGGGCACGGCATCGGCATGTCCAACACTCGCCTGCGCCTGAAGGAACTGTACGGCGATGCCGCCGAGGTAAGGCTGGACCTGATGTGGCCGGAAGGTGTCGTGTGCCGCATCCGCGTTCCGTTCCGGGAACTGGAGATCGCCGACGATGCACCGGAATTCTTCCCGGGCACTGCGCCGGCATGAGCCTCACCGTCCTCGTGGTCGATGATGAGCCGATCGCGCGGCATGCGGTCATCCGGTTGCTGCGCGATGATGCGGATATCGAGATCGTCGGCGAATGCGGCGATGGCGTATCGGCGGTCAACGCCATCCGCAACCAGTCGCCGGACCTGGTGTTCCTGGACATCCAGATGCCGGCGATCACCGGCCTGGACGTGGTCGCCACCATCGGTGCCGAGCGGATGCCGGCCACCGTGTTCGTCACCGCCTACGAGCAGTACGCCGTGAAGGCTTTCGAAGCCAATGCCGTGGACTATCTGGTCAAACCGTTCAGCCGTGAGCGCTTTGCCGCCACATTGCAGCGTGCCAAAGCGCGGTTGTCCACATCCGCCGCGTTGGGCGCACAGGCCTCGACGCAGATCCTGCAGGCGTTGGATGCGCTGCGGCAGCGTGACGACTACCTGCAGCGCATCCCGGTGCGCGTGGATGAGCATGTGGTGCTGGTGGCGGTCGATGACATCGTCTGGATCAAGGCGGCGCGCAACACGGTGGAGATCCACCTGGTCGGGCACATGCATGAGCTGCGCGAGACCATGGCCACCCTCGCCGCCCGGCTGGACCCGCGGCACTTCGCGCGCGTGCATCGCTCGGCGATTGTCAATGTGCGCCGGGTCAAGGCGATCCACCCCTGGTTCAACGGCCACCACGTGGTGACCATGGACACCGGTCAGCAGCTGCGCATGAGCCGCTATCAGAACGAGGCGTTTCTCAAGCTGGTGTCCACCCGTAGCGAATGAGGCCGCCGAGCATGGCCCGGCGGCCCGGCTCAGTCGGGCATCCGCTCGCCCGTGCGCAGAGTCAGGACCTCAACGCCATCGGCGGTCACCAGCACCGTGTGCTCGGCCTGCGCCGACAGCTTTCCATCACGGGTGGTCACGGTCCAACCGTCGTCGCTCATGTCGATGGCGGCGCGGCCCTGGTTGATCATCGGCTCGATGGTGAAGGTCATGCCTTCCTCCAGTTCCAGCCCATCGCCACGCCGACCGTAGTGCAGCACCTGCGGCTCTTCGTGCATCTCCTGACCGATGCCATGACCGCAGAATTCGCGCACCACGCTGTAGCCATGCGCTTTTGCATGCTGCTGGATCGCAAAACCGACGTCGCCCAGCGTCGCGCCCGGGCGCACCACGCCGATCCCCTTCCACATGGCTTCGCGGGTCACACGCACCAGCCGCTTGGCCGCGTAGTCCACCTCGCCGATCAGATAGGTCTTGCTGGAATCGGCGATGTAACCGTCCTTCTCCAGGGTGATGTCCAGGTTGACGATGCTGCCGCTGCGCAGGATCACATCCGCTGAGGGCACGCCGTGGCAGACCACGTTGTCGATCGAACTATTGAGTACGTAGGCAAAGCCGTACTGGCCCTTGCTCGCCGGGCGGGCGTGCAGCTGATCGACGATGAAACGCTCGACCCAATCGTTCACCTGCAGCGTGCTCATGCCCTCCAGCGGCAGCTCGTCCAGCGCGTCGAACACCTGCGCCAGCAGGCGTCCCGATGCGCGCATCAGCGCCTGTTCTTCAGCGGTCTTGATCATGCTTCGGCCACCCGCAACGCGCCCGGTTCGACCCCGGCGGCACGCAGTTCACGGCTGACGATCTCCTGGTAGCTCATACCCGGATTCATCTCGCACAGCATGCCGATCTTGATCCAGAACCCCGCCTGGGCATTGATCGAGCGGCCCGAGACGCCGCTGGCGCGGCGCAGGTTGTCGTGCAGTTCGTCATCGATGTTGACGATGCCCATGGGCGAGCCCTCTGAAGTGATATACACATCATATATGTTTCGTATATCGCATGAGAAGGCCCGCCCCGGATCGCTCAGCCGGTGTAGGCCGTTGCCTCGATCTCGAACAGCATGCCGTCCAACGCAAGCCGCGGCACCGGGATGAGCGTGCAGGTCGGCGCACGACCCAAGGGCCAGCGGCGGCCGATCTGATCCGAGAGGATGCCGAGCCGGTCCTGATCGTGATCCACCACCAGCACGGTCAGCTTGGCCACGTCGGCCAGGGTGGCACCGGCCGACGCCAGTGCGAGGCTGAGGTTGTCCAGCGCCTGGGCGACCTGCGCCTCGAAGCGCGGCGACAACGCGCCATCGGCGGTCTCCCCGCCCTGCCCGGCGATGTGGATCACGCGGGCCGGCAGCCGTATCACCGCAACGTGGGAATAGCCGTTCGCGGTCGGGTCGTACAAACCGGACGGATTGATGAAGCCGAACAGGCCGGCGGGCGCAACAGGGGCATAGGTCAACATGGGGGGAGACGTCGTCGGGGAGTGGGTGCGCAGTCTCCGGCCTCAACCGAGGTTGAGGTCAACGCAGCGCCTTGGAACGCTGCGGCGCTGTCGTTGACGTTCCGCTTGCGCGCCTCAGGTCCAGGCCGGATCGGCCGTGAAATCGATGGTCAACCAGAACTCACTGCCGCGCGCATCCAGGCGCTCGGCGATCTCATCACGCAGCCGATCCACATTGCCGATGTTGCCGATCACCGTTTCCGGGTGAGTGAGGATGTGAATTTCGACGAACCGCATGCGGCCCATCTTGGCCACGTGGCTGGTGAAATCCAGATAGCCGTGCTCGGCGACGAAGTCCTTCATCACCGCCTGGACGCGCGCATCCAGCGTATCCGGCGCCACCTGCAGCACTTCGCGCATGGCCTTCCAGGCGCTGCGCAGCGGTACCGGCAGCACCGCGACACTGATCGCGGCCAGCACCAGTGGATCCAGGTAGGGAATCCAGTGGGCATGCTCACCACCGCGCAGCAGCAGCGCGATCGCAAACGCCAGCACCACGGCCAGGCTCATCAGCCCGCTGAGCAGCCAGGCGCGCACGTCCAGCCACAGCAGGGCCGAATGCAACTGCATCGCACGGGTACGCACGAACGCCGCCATGGCCAGATTGCTCACGCACAGTACGGCGGCCCACAGCAGCGCAGGCCCCGCCTTGACCTCATGCCCCCCGGTGGTCAGCCCGATCACCGAGTTGGCCAACGCATAGATGCAGGCCAGCGACAGGATCGCCCCGCCAAGCGCCTCCACCATCGGCTCCAGGTGCCAGTAGCCATACTGGAAGCGCGGGCTTTCTTCCCGCGCCACCAGCCGCAGCACCGACAACGCCACCAGGGTCAGCGCCACGTCCACCAGGCTGTAGACACCGTCGAACAGAATCGCCTGCGACCCCACCAACAGGCCGCCGATGAAGCCGATGGCGCTGACCGCCATCGTCACCCCGATGGAGAATGTGAGGACCCGCTGCTCGCGTGCTGTATCCATCGCTGGCCGAGGGTCCTCCGCGCGGGCGTCAGACCTTCAGCACCTCCACCTTGTAGCTCGGCGCATCGCCGTCGGTATCGATGATAAGCCCGTGCACATCCGACTCGAAGCCCGGGAAGCGCGCATTCTGCTCGCGGGCGATCCGCAGCGATTGGATGATCGGCTCATCGCTGGCGCCGAAGCGCTCGCCCGGCATGATGGTCGGGATGCCCGGCGGGTAGGGCACCAGCATGGTGCCGGCGATGCGGCCGCTGATCTGCTCGATGTCGACCCGTTCGATCTGGCCGCGGACCAGATGGTCGTAGGCCTCGGCCGGGGTTATCACCGGCTCGGGCAGGTCCACGTACATCGCGCGCATCACCTGGGCCACGCCGAACTCTTCGTTGAAGGCGTGCAGCGCATCGCACAGATCGCGCAGACCCCAGCCGGCGTAGGCGATCGGGAACTCGGCGGCGAGCTGCGGCAGCGCACGGGTCAGCGGCGCGTTGCCGTCGTAAAGCTCCTTGAACGCCATCAGCTCGGTGACCAGGGTGCTCCACTTGCCCTTGGTGATGCCCATCGAGAACAGGAACAGCACCGAGTACAGGTTCGTTTTTTCCACGGTGATGCCACGCGTCCACAGGAACTTGCTCAGTACCGCAGCCGGGATACCCCGCTTGCCCATTTCGCCGTCCATCGACAGCCCGGGCGTGAGCAGGGTCACCTTGATCGGATCGATCAGCACGTAGTCGTCGACCAGGCCATCGAAGCCGTGCCAATGCGCATCCGGCTGCAGGTACCACTCGCTGCGCTTGGCCACCATCGGGGCCGGGGCATCGCCCTTGGCCAGCGAGCGCTCCAGCTTGTCCGGCTGCCAGACGCTGAACCACCAGTCGTCGCGGCCCAGGTCCTCGCGCACGTGCAGCATCGCGCGGCGGAAGGCGATCGCTTCGTCATGCATCTCCTGCACCAGCGATTCGCCTGCCGCGCCCTCCATCATCTTGGAGGCCACATCGCAGGCCGCGATCACCCCGTAATGCGGGCTGGTCGTGGTGTGCATCATGAAGGCTTCGTTGAAGCGCTCGGCATCCAACTCGCGGGACGCCGCATTGCGCACGTGGATCATCGAGGCCTGCGAGAACGCGGCCAGCAGCTTGTGCGTGGAGTGCGTGGTGAAGATGATCGCATCCTGCTCGCGCGGCTTGCCCTTGGCCATGCCGTAATGGTTCTCGTAGAACGGATGGAACGCGGCGTAGGCGTACCAGGCTTCGTCGAAATGCAGGAAGTCCACCGCGCTGCCGATCTCCTCGGCGATCTTCTCTGCGTTGTAGCAGAGCCCGTCATACGTCGAGTTGGTCACCACCGCGATGCGCGGCTTGGACCCGGCCTTGTACGCCTTGCTGGCCAGCGGGTTGGCGGCGATGGCCTGTTGCAGCGCCGCGGGGGTGAACTGATCCAGGCTGATCGGGCCGATGATGCCGTGTGCGTTGCGGCTCGGGGTGAAGTACACCGGAATTCCCCCGGTCATGATCAGCGAGTGCAGCAGCGACTTGTGGCAGTTGCGGTCGACGAACACCACATCGCCGCGCCCCACGGTCCCGTGCCAGACGATCTTGTTGGCAGTGGAGGTGCCGTTGGTGACGAAGAAGGTATGGTCGGCGCCAAAGTTGCGCGCCGCCTCGTTCTCGGCCTCCTTGATCGGGCCGGTGTGGTCGAGCAGCGAGCCCAGTTCCGGCACCGAGATCGAGAGATCGCTGCGCAGCGTGTTCTCGCCGTAGAACTGGTGGAACGCACGCCCGACCGGCGACTTGGTGAACGCCACGCCGCCGGCATGCCCCGGCGTGTGCCAGGAGTAGTTGGACTCGGCGGTGTGGTGGATCAGGGCCTTGAAGAACGGCGGCAGCAGATTGGCCATGTAGTCTTCGGCCGCACGCATCACCTGGCGCGAGATGAAGCTCTTGGTGTCTTCGAACAGGAAGATGTAGCCGTGCACGAACTTCAGCAGCTTGCTCGGTACCTTCTCGATCGTGCGCCGTTCGCCGTACAGGAAGACAGGCAGGTTGGCGCGGCGGGCCGTCTGTTCGCGCAGGAAGCCCAGCAGGCGCTGGAACTGCTCCGGATTCTCCTCGGTGCCATCGATGGAGATCAGCACTGCCGAGGCCGCCACATAGGTGCGCGCACCGGCCTGCGCGTCGGCCAGGGTCAAGCCGCACAGCACGCGCTGGTCGTTCTTGCGCAGCTCGTCCACCAGCGCACGGATCAGGATGCCGCCGATGCGCGGGGATTCGTAGTCGTCGTCGATGACGATGATCGGGTAATCAAGGGACTTGAAGTACACAGGGATTCTCCTGGGGGAAGATCACGAAAGCGTCGTGCGGACGGCGGCGTCGAGCGCGGGCAGCTGGCCGCGCTGGCGGCGACGCTCCTCGCTGAAGAACGGATAGAACACCGTGATGAACAACACGAACAGGAAGGCGTACTGCACGATGTTGCCGGCCGAGCCGAAGATCGCCCACAGGCAGTACACGACGGTGACACTGGTCAGCAGCCAGAACGCGCCGGTATGCACCAGCGTGTGCGAGCGCTCCACCACGAAATAGCAGGCCACGCACGAGTAGATGTAGGGCAGCAGGGTCAGCACCACCGCGGCCGAGGTGATCACGTCGAACTGGGCCGAGGCGGTCTTGGAGGTGGAGGTGACCAGTACCGCCAGGGTCATCAGCACGGCCACGATCAGCACGCCTTTGACCGGCACATCATCCTTGTTGGTCTTGCTGAAGATGCTCGGGAACAGGCCGTCATCGGAGGCCGCCTTGGCACTCTGCGCGGTGAGCAGGATCCAACCGCCGAGCGAGCCGGCCGCACCCACGAAGGCACACAGGCTCACCAGCGCACCGCCCCAGCCACCCACCGCATTGGCAGCAGCCAGTGCAAACGGCGCATCGGAGACCTGCAGGTCGCCGTTGGGCACCATGCCCATGATCACCGAGGAGCTGGCGATGTAGGCGATCGCCGCCAGGAACACGCCGGCCAGCGTCGCGCGGGCCACGTTCTTCTCCGGGTTCTCCACCACCCCGGCGGTGACCGAAGCCGATTCCACGCCGATGAAGGCCCACAGCGTCAACGCCGCTGCGCTGGAGATCGCGCCGAAGTTGGATTCACCGGAGACGTTGTAGGCGCCCTTGAAAATGGTCGGATCGAAGAAGAACCAGCCGAAGATCGCGATGCCCAGGATCGGTACCAGGGCGAAGCTGGTGGTCACCGTCTGCAGCTTGCTGACGAACGACGGGCCGATGACGTTGGCGAAGCTCAGCGCCCACACCAGTGCCAGCACCGCGATGCAGCGCGGCAGCGGCTCGGAGAGGATCGGGAAGAAGTAGCTGAAGTAACCCACTGCCGCGATCGGGATGGCAACGTTGCCGATCCAGTTGGCGAACCAGTAGATGGTGTTGGTCTGGAAGCCCATGTAAGGGCCGAACCAATCGCGTGCATAGGCATACGGGCCACCGGCCTTGGGCGCGAGCCTGCCGAGCTTGGCGAACACGAACGCCAGCAGCAGCGCGCCGGCCGTGGTGATCAGCCAGCCCCAGATGGAGGCGGTGCCGATCTTGGCCAGGCTGGAGGGCAGCAGGAACACCCCCGACCCCATCATGTTGCCGGCCACCAGGAAGGTGGCACCGACGACCCCGATTTTCTTTGCTTGTGCCATGACGTTTGCTCCTTTGCCAGGCAGGGACCCGGTCGTGCCGGGCGGTGGGAGTTACTTGATGAAGTTGTATTGCAGGCTGCCCTGCAGCCGCATCGTGTCGCCGCGTTGCCCGCTTTGCTGTTCCAGTTGTCCGTAGAGCAGTTCCATGCCCATCGTCCAGGACGGTGCCGGGCTCCAGAGCAGGTTGAAGACGCCATAGCGGCTCTGGCGGAATGCATCGGCAGCCAGTGCCGCGTTGCGCCCGCTGGTGAGCTGGCCGTAGATCAGGTTCGAACGCCATAGCGGCGACCAGTAGTGCGTGTACCCGACGAAGCCGCCGTACAGCGACAGCGCCTGCAGGCGGCCATCGGCGGTCACCACCGCATCCATGCCCGAGCCGGTCAGGTCGGCTGTATAGCGGGCCAGGCCCTTGCCACCGAGCATCCCGAACAGCAGCAGGTCCTGCTCGCCCACCGCGGCCGAGCCACTGAGTTGCAGGCCACCGGCGAAACGGCGGCCATCCCCTGCATCGCCGTCGTAGCCCAGGCTGCGGGCGACCGCGCCCAGCTGCAGATGGCCCCAGTCGCGCTCCATGCGGGCGGTAACGGTGACATCCGGCAGTTGATCGGCCGGCATGATCCCCTCGGCGGGGGTGCTCAACTGGGTATCGGGATCTTCGGCAGCCACGGTCAGCGTGTTGCCCTTGCCCATCGCGAAGCTGTGGTGGATGCCGGCCACCAGCAGGTAGCCCGCCCCACCCGGCCCGGCGAAATCCAGCGTATCGGGCAGGCTGTCGGCATCCATGAAGGTCGAATAGCCATAGCCGGCGTAGGTATTGCCGAGCTGCCCGTAAGCATGGCGCAGGCGGAACTGATAGCTGTCGCTGGCGCCGAAGAAGTCGTTCTCCAGATAGAAGCGCAGGTTGCCATGGGTGGTCGGCCGCCGCGCTTCAAAGCTGAAGCGGGTCTGCTTGGCGTGCAGGGTGAAGTTGGAGACATCCCGGTGCGCACTGCCGACGGGGATCGAGGAGGTAATGAACTGCTCCTGGTCGCCGGCCGCGCGTGAATCAGCGATCGCATCGAGCTTGGCGTAGCCGCCGATGCGGATCAGGGTGTCGGTGTTGGGGATCGCGAAGAAGCCTTTCAGCTCGGGATCGGTCGGGCCAGCGGCGCTGTCCGGGCGGGATGCGGCGGTGGACGGATCCGCAACGGAGTCGCGTTGCGGGAGGATGGCCTGGCCCATGCCGGGCACCTGTGCCTGGGCGGTCAAGGGCGCTGGCGAGAGTGCGGGACGTGAGCCCATGCTCGGCGCAGGCGCCGCCGTGACCGTCGGTGACGCGGGCGGAGGTTTGCCGGATTCGATGGCCTGCAGGCGCGCTTCCATCTGTTCCAGCGCCTGCCGCAGCGTCTGGATGTCCTGCCGCAACGCGGCAGCCGAATCCTGCGCATATACCGGCGCCGCAGCCAAGGCTGCCACGCATGCGACCGTCAACACAGCCAAGCGCATCACGTCCTCCTTGAACCGTACACAGTCCCGCGGGTCCACACCGGCTGACGACCAGAACGTCGCAGGTGGTGAGCACGCAGCCCGGCACTGCAATGCGGGCGACCTCTGCCGACGCGCGGTCCGGTGGCGGTCACGCCATCGGACACATCGCCTGCATGGGTACGCTCGCACGGGATCCCCTCATCCCTGATGACCGCCGCGTTGACGCGCGGCAGCCAGCGCTCTGAGTACCAATCGCAAAGTGAGAACCCCGTGAACGTTCTCAGGCAGTTTTCTGACTGGGCGGCCACGCGTCCGCCTTGTGCGGGGAAATCCAGGAGATAGCGCATGCAGGGCAGCGTAGCGACGCAGGCGATTTCAGCCTTGATCCAAATCAAGCCGAATGCGACAGCGTGTGACGTCCCCCACTACCAGGCGGATATCCGGCCGCCCAAACGCAACGCGCCGGGCATTGCCCGGCGCGCTGTGGCACTACGGTCGCCAGTACTCAGCGCGGGCCGAGCACCACGGTCATATCATCCCCCTGCGGCATGCCGGAACGGCGCTGCACCATTCCCTGGGCGTCCTTGAACAAAATGCCCGGTGTGCCCTGGAATCCGAGCTCGATCATCAGCACCTGATTGGCATCGAGCTTGTTGGCGACCTCCGCCGTCAACGACGCTGCCGGCTTGATACCGCCCTTGTCGAACAGGCGCTCGTTCTCCAGCAGCGCAGCGCTGGGGTTGGGCGCGGTGAGGATGGCAGCCGCCTTGGCAGGGCTGTCTTCGCGGATCACACCGACCATCACGTGGCGCAGCTGCACCTTGCCCGCGTCCACCCACGGCCGCGCGGCCTCCCAGAAGCGGTGGCAGTACGGGCAGTTCGCATCGCTGAAGGTATAGACGACGCGCGGCGCGTCGGCCTTGCCGTCACGCACCCACGCACTCTCGTCGAGCTTCTTCCACGAGCGCTCGGACATCGGCTTGGCCACCAGCTTCTCCAGCGGCGCGGCGCCCACATCCTCGCCGTTGGCATCGAACAGACTGCCCACCACGACGTTCTTCCCATCAGCCGTCACATACGCCGCCGCCGGTTGTTGGCCACCGACCACACCGGCGAAACCGCGCAGGCCGCCGGGTGCGTCGAACTCGCCGATCACCTCGAACCCATGCTTTTCGATGCCCTTCAGCACCGCCGGCCGTTCACCGCCGGCCTTCTCTGCCGGGGCCTTCGGCGTCTGCGCCTGGCTGCAGCCGGCCAGTGCGATCAGCAGCGCGGCGGACAGCGCGGTGATCAGCGTGCGCGAGGATTTCAACGTCATGGAGACTCCTGGATTCATGGAATAAACGACCCGCGACCCTTACAGGTCGTCGAGCTTGGATTGCAGGCCGGCGGCCGTCAGCTCGCCCAGGTGCAGGTGCCGCAGCCGGCCCTGCCCATCGAAGAACAGGGTAGTCGGATACGCATGTACCTGCAGCCGTTCGGCAACACGTGCTTCTTCGTCGAGCAGCACATTGCGCAGCGACAGGTGTTCGGCCGCCATGAAGGCATCCACTTCGTCGCGCGTTTCGCCCTGGTTGACGAACAGGAAGCGGATATCAGGATGGCGCTGCTGTGCGCGTGCCAGTACCGGCATCTCGCGGCGGCAGGGCCCGCACCAGCTCGCCCAGAGGTTGATCACCACCGGCTCGCCCCGGGCCTCGTCAAGCGCGACGGGCGCGCCCTGCAGCGATGTCAGGGTGATCGCAGGCAATGACACCCACGATTGCTGCAGCCAGCCGGCGCCGGTGGACAGCACGGCCCAACCGAGAAGGCCTGCCAGCGCAGCGGCAGCCACGGGGCGGCGCAGTGTGGGCCAGCGACGCAGGCGCCACCCGCCCCACCCCAGCCCGACCAGCAGTGCCGGCCACAGCACAAACCCGCCATCGCCGATACGCAGCACTGCCCAGGGATCGGCCACATAGTCGGCTGCATGCCAGATCACGAAACCTGCCCGCCCGGCGAGCAGGCCCAGCAGCAGCATGTCCACCACCACCGATCGCGGACGCGGTGCGCCCTCGATTGCCGGGGCACGCACCACACTGGCCACCAGCATCGCCATGCCCAGACCCACCAACACCCACACGACCGCAAGCGGTACCGGGCCTACACTGCTGATCATTGCTTCTCTCCGCCGTCGCCCGGGACACGCCAACTGCGACGGCTGTTGCATCGGGCCCGCCCGCATGGTCCCAGCAAGGCATCAATGGATCAAGCGTGCCGGTACCGCTCGATTCAGGCCACCGAACGGATGGCCTCGACCCCTCGGCCGACCGGTCGTACTGCTGCATGCTCGCGCTGCTGCGCCGCCAGCTGGCGGCGATAGCGTGCCGGCGTCAGCCCGACGATGCGCAGGAACAACCGCCGGAACGCACTCTGGTCGGAATAGCCCACCGCACACGCCACCTCGTCCACGACCCCGCCCGCCTGCAGCAGCAACTGCGCCTTGGCGATGCGCAGGCGCTGGCAGTACTCGATCGGACGCATGCCGGTGGCTTTCAGGAACCGTCGCTGCAGCGTCCGCGGCTCCAGACCGGCCTGTGCGCAGATGTCGTCCAGCCCCACGCCGCGTGCGGCGATACCGTGCAGCCAGCGCTGTGCCTTGAGGATGCAGCGGTCGCCGTGGGCGAAATTCGGGCTGAAACGTTCCAGATCATCCAGTTCGGTGCGCGGGATCACCAGTTGCAGCTGCTGGATGACTGTGTTCATCACACCCTGCCCGTACACCCGTGCCAGCAGGCGCAGGCTGAGGTACTTCCAGGCCTCCTGGCCTGCTGCGGTCAGCAGGTCACCGTCATCGACCAGCGTGCGCTCGCTGGGCAGCCAGCTGGGCACCATCGTACGCAGCGCCGGACAGCGCGCGGGATCGGGAACGCTGACCGAGCGCCCGGCCAGCACGCCGGCGGCAGCCAGCAGCAGCCCGCCCTCGTCGCAGCCGGCGAGCAAGCTGCAGCCATCATGACATTCCCGCACCCAGGCCAGCAGGCGCTCGTCCGGCGGCGCCATGGTCCAGCTCGATTCGCTGCCTGGCACGACAATGATCGCCGGCAGGGCCTCGCCGAACAGCTCCGCCCCCGCGACCCGCTGCATGCCACGGGCGGACATCGTCCAGCGCGTGACCAGCATGCGTGGGCCGGTGCGGCGCCCGGCCGCCACGGTGCGGTTGCAGCGCTGCGCCAGCTCGGACAGTACGGGCGCGGCGGCACGCAGGCTGCCGGGGAATTCCACCACGGCGACTTCCATCAGGGTCGGCGTGTCCGGCCGGCGGTCCGGCTGCAACGTGTTGCGGGGTGCGTCCATGGCCCTTCTCCTGGGACAGTGCCTGCCGGCGTGGGGCCGGGCAGAACAGGTCGATACATAAGATCGCCTGAGGCTACGGGCGTCCCGGGAGAACGACCATGCAACTAGTTGTAAATTTCACGCCAACTGAATTTCCAGTGGGGTTCCGGCTTGACTCTGGAGCAGACTCCAAGGTTCAGAATGGAGCGTCATCCACGAGGTGCTCATGAACATTGGACAGCTCGCGCGCCAGGCCGGCGTGCCCATCGACACGGTGCGCTACTACGAACGGCAGCAGCTGCTGCCCACCGCACGGCGCAGCGCCGGCGGCTACCGGGTCTTCAGCGAGAGCGACCTGACCCGCCTGCAGTTCATCCGCCGCGCCAAGGCACTGGGTTTCAGCCTGGATGAAATCGCCGATCTGCTGGCCTTCAGCGATCAGCGTGGCCAGGACATGGCGCAGATCCGCGACAGTGCGGTGAACAAGCTCACCGACATCGAACAGCGCATCAGCGAACTGCAGCGGATGCACGGCGCGCTCAAGCAGCTGGTCGATGCCTGCCCCGGGCATGGCGATCAGCAACAGTGCCCGATCCTGACCGCGTTGACCGAGTCACGCCAATGAACGCCAGCCACGGCCACAGCAAGGTCTCCCGTGCGGACGACGGCCCTTCCACCGACCCGGTCTGCGGCATGACCGTCGACCCGGCCGCCACGGCCCACCATGCCCGCCATGACGGCAGCGACTACCACTTCTGCAGCGATGGCTGCCGGCGAAAGTTCATCGCCGACCCCCAGCGCTATCTGGAACCGGCATCACACATCGGCGACCCGGCCCCCACCGGCACGCTGTACACCTGCCCCATGCACCCGGAGATCGTGCAGGAAGGCCCCGGCACCTGCCCGCTGTGCGGCATGGCGCTGGAGCCGAAGATGCCCAGCCTGGATGAGGGCGAGAATCCCGAGTTGATCGACTTCCGTCGCCGCTTCTGGTGGAGCCTGCCGCTGAGTGTGGCGACGATGGTCCTGGCGATGCTGGCGATGACACCCGTGCTGCACGGCCTCGCGCCCGATCTGAGGGTGTGGATCGAGCTGGCCCTGGCGACGCCGGTGGTGCTCTGGGCCGGTTGGCCGTTCCTGCAGCGCTGGGCGCAGTCGATCGGCAACCGCAGCCCGAACATGTGGACCCTGATCGGGACGGGCGTACTGGCGGCGTACGGCTACAGCGTGGTCGCCACCGTCGCGCCCGGTCTGTTCCCGCCGTCGTTCCAGCAGCATGGACATGTCGGCGTCTACTTCGAGGCGGCGGCGATGATCATCTCGCTCACGCTGCTCGGCCAGTTGATGGAGCTGCGCGCACGGGCGAAGACCTCCGCCGCGATCAAGGCGCTGCTCGGCCTGGCACCGAAGACCGCGCGCGTGCTGCGCGGGGATGGCCGCGAGGAAGACGTCGACATTACCGCGCTGCAGCCCGGCGACCGCGTGCGCGTGCGCCCGGGTGAGAAGGTGCCCGTGGATGGCACGGTCGTCGAAGGCCGCTCCTCCATCGATGAATCGATGCTCACCGGTGAGCCGGTGCCGGTGGCCAAGGCCGTGGGCAACACGGTGATCGGCGCGACACTCAACGGCACTGGCAGCCTGGTCGTGCGCGCCGATCGCGTTGGCGATGACAGCATGCTGGCGCAGATCGTGCAGCTGGTGGCGCAGGCGCAGCGCTCACGTGCCCCCATGCAGCGCATGGCCGACACCGTCGCGTACTGGTTCGTGCTGGTGGTGTTGTCGGTGGCGGTGCTGACGTTCTTCGGCTGGGGGCTGTTCGGTCCGGCGCCCTCATGGACGCATGCGGTACTGAGCGCGGTCGCAGTGCTGATCATCGCCTGCCCATGCGCATTGGGGTTGGCCACACCGATGACGATCATGGTCGCCACCGGTCGCGCCGCGCAGAACGGCGTGCTGTTCCGCGATGCCGAGGCGATCGAGGCACTGCGCCAGATCGACACGCTGGTGGTCGACAAGACCGGTACGTTGACCGAGGGCAAGCCAGCGTTCCGCGACGTGCGGGCGGTGGCGCCCTTCGCTGCCGCCCAGATCCTGCAGTGGGCGGCCAGCCTGGACCAAGGCAGCGAGCATCCGTTGGCGGCTGCGATCGTGGCCGAAGCGCACGCGCGCAGGATGCCGCTGGCCAGCGTGGACGATTTCGATTCCCTGACCGGCATGGGTGTGCAGGGCGTGGTGGACGGCAGGCGGCTGCTGCTTGGCAATACCGCGTTGATGGACGAACACGGTGTCGCACTGGAGGCGCTGCGCGAAGATGCCGAGCGCTTGCGCAGCACCGCGGCCAGCGTGATGTACCTCGCCGTCGATGGCCAGCTTTGGGGCCTGCTCGCGGTGGCTGACCCGATCAAGGCCTCCACCGCCGAAGCCATCGTGCAGCTGCACCGCGATGGCCTGCGCATCGTCATGGCCACCGGCGACGGCGCGGCCACCGCGAAGGCCGTCGCGCGGGAACTCGGCCTGGATGACGTCCACGGTGAGATGCGCCCCGCCGACAAGGCCGCCTTGATCCGTTCGCTGCAGGCACAGGGCCGCAAGGTGGCGATGGCCGGCGATGGCATCAACGACGCGCCGGCGTTAGCGAGTGCTGACGTTGGTATCGCGATGGGCAACGGCACCGATGTGGCGATGTCGAGCGCACAGGTCACGCTGGTCAAAGGCGATCTGCGCGGCATCCTGCGTGCGCGCCAACTGTCCACCGCGAGCGTGCGCAACATGCGGCAGAACCTGGGCTTTGCGTTTCTCTACAACGGCCTCGGCATTCCCGTGGCGGCCGGCGTGCTGTATCCGCTGGGCATCGTGATGTCGCCGATGTTGGCGGCGGTGGCGATGAGTCTGAGTTCGGTCTCGGTGATCAGCAATGCACTACGGCTGCGCCATCAACGACTGCCCGGCGAGTGACAACGGATTGCATGACGATATTTCTTCACTTTTTTCTTGCCAATCGAAAACGTCGTCGCTATGATTTCGCTCCTCACGACGTGGGGCCATAGCTCAGCTGGGAGAGCGCCTGCATGGCATGCAGGAGGTCGGCGGTTCGATCCCGCCTGGCTCCACCAATCCGATCATTAGGCCGATCAGATTGCAGTGACAAAATTTGAAGTTTTCGTGCGTCCCCATCGTCTAGAGGCCTAGGACATCACCCTTTCACGGTGGCGACCGGGGTTCGAATCCCCGTGGGGACGCCAGTTTCAAACAAACAGCCCTGACTTCGGTCGGGGCTTTTTGTTTCTCACGCATCGATCAACGCTCGGCATTGGCCGCCTGTTATATCGCGTGCGTGTCGATGCACTCGCTCTGGCAAAGGTCAGCCTCTGCAGATGGATGCCTGCGTGCATTCTTTCTTCGGTATTTCGGAAAAAAGACTTGGCGAATGCTTCACGGCCGCGTAGAATTCCGCCTCCAGCATCGTGGGGCCATAGCTCAGCTGGGAGAGCGCCTGCATGGCATGCAGGAGGTCGGCGGTTCGATCCCGCCTGGCTCCACCACTCCGGACCTTAGGCCGTTCGGGTGTGCTGAACAATTTGATGAGTTTATGCGTCCCCATCGTCTAGAGGCCTAGGACATCACCCTTTCACGGTGGCGACCGGGGTTCGAATCCCCGTGGGGACGCCACTCATCAGAAGAACACCGAGGCCCGGCATGCCGGGTCTTTTTGTTCACCGCCTACTGCGGTTGCGATGCGGATGCCCGAAAGGCTTCCACAAACGTGAACAGGCAGATACACTAGGCGGCTCGCGGTACAACGTGGGGCCATAGCTCAGCTGGGAGAGCGCCTGCATGGCATGCAGGAGGTCGGCGGTTCGATCCCGCCTGGCTCCACCACTTCTCCGGACACAGGCCGTCCGATAGAAGCCAAAATTCGGTTTAACGCGTCCCCATCGTCTAGAGGCCTAGGACATCACCCTTTCACGGTGGCGACCGGGGTTCGAATCCCCGTGGGGACGCCAGCTTCAAACAGACAGCCCTGACCTCGGTCGGGGCTTTTTGTTTGACGAGCCCCTTCCCATTCGGCAAGACCGCCGCTATGATAGGCGGCTCGCAGCACAACTGTGGGGCCATAGCTCAGCTGGGAGAGCGCCTGCATGGCATGCAGGAGGTCGGCGGTTCGATCCCGCCTGGCTCCACCACTTCTCCGGACACAGGCCGTCCGATAGAAGCCAAAATTCGGTTTAACGCGTCCCCATCGTCTAGAGGCCTAGGACATCACCCTTTCACGGTGGCGACCGGGGTTCGAATCCCCGTGGGGACGCCAGCTTCAAACAAACAGCCCTGACTTCGGTCGGGGCTGTTTGTTTATGGGCCTACGCCACCACCTTCGCCATGCCCACCGAGCGCGGCGCGGTCACGGTGAAACCGAACTGCGCATACAGCCGGTGCGCCTGGCCATCGGCGATCAGGCTCACATAGGCACCTTGGGCATTGGCGTGCAGCCAGGCATCGAGCTCGGCCATCACCGCCTTGCCCAGGCCCTGACCCTGGCGGTCCGGGACCACGGCGATATCCACCACCTGCAGGAAGCAGCCGCCGTCGCCGATGAGCCGCCCCATCGCCAGCAACCGGTCTCCCTCGCGCAGGCTCACACCGAAGACCGTGTTGGGCAGGCCACGCGCCGCCGCATCGGCCGTTTTCGGACTCAGGCCGGCCAGCACCCGCAGCGCGCGGTATTCCTCCACGCTCGGCGCCAGGGGAATGCAATGAACACCAGCAGGCAGCAACATGAGACCGGTCCGGCAATGAATGGACGCTCAGCATGCCCGAACGTATTCGCAGCATGTGCGATCCACCGGCCTATCCTGTCCCCCTGCCCACCCTGTTATGCCGCCATGTGCTATTCCGCCCAGATCCGCGCCGATTACACCAAGCTGGTCCGTGAGTACGGCGCCATGCTGTCCCTGGACGAGTTCGCCCAGCTGTATGCCCATGACGCCGGCAAGCAACGCCCGAAAACCCCCAAGGCAATGGACGATGGCTTCGCCGGCGCGCGCACCGCGCAGGGCCAGCAGATCGTGGCGCGGATACAGCAATGGCATGCCGAGGAGATGCAGGCGCTGGATGAGGAGGTGCGCCTGCAGAGCGCCCGGCTGAAGGCGGCCGAAGAACACCTGGCCGCCCGTCCCACGCAGAAGGCGCGCAATGAACTGCGCGTGGCTGGCAATCGGATTGAACGTGCGCAGACGCGCCTGTCCGATCTGCAGCGTGCCGGCCTGGTACCGCGCGACAGCCGCATTTTCCCCGGCGTCTACGCGCCGGTGATCGTGTCCGAGCAGGGCCAGCGCGTGATCAAGCCGATGCGCTACCAATGCCGGCTGCCGGACAAGCCCGCGCGCAACGACGTGCTGTATCCGGGCACCTACAACGCGCGCCGCGACAGCCTGGAGGCGTACTGGAAATCCGCGTTCGGCCACCAGCATGGCGTGGTGGTGGTGCAATCGTTCTACGAGCACGTGCCGCGGCATGCACTGGAGCAGCGCCCGCTCTCACCCGGCGAGAAAGCCGAGAACGTGGTGCTGGAATTCAGCCCGCAGCCACCGCGCGATCTGTTGATCGCCTGCCTGTGGTCGGCGTGGGAAGGACCGGAAGGCCGCCTGCTGTCGTTTGCCGCGATCACCGACGCGCCACCGGCCGATGTGGCACGCACCGGCCACGACCGTTGCATCGTACCGATCCGGCGCGAACATCTGGATGCCTGGTTGAACCCGGACCCCCGCGACCTCGCTGCGCTGTACCGGATCCTGGACGATCGCGAGCCGGTAACACTGGCGCACGCCGAAGCGGCGTGAGCGCTGCTCAGCCGGCGACCGAATCGCCTATCCGTGCCCGCCCCAGCGCGGCATTCAACTCGGCCGTCAGGTAGGGCTTGGTCAGGATGATGCCTGCCCGGAAGGCCTCGGGCAGATGCTCGGTCGCCATGCCGGTGGCCAGCACGAAGGGAATCTGGCGCGCGGCCAACGCCGCAGCAACCGCTTCACTGGTTTCATTGTTGGCCAGGCGGTAATCCAGCAGCACCACGTGTGGCTGGGTCTCGCCGAGCAGCCGCAGCGCCTCGGATACCGACGCCGCCAGCCCCACCACCACCGCGCCGGACTGCACCAACTGCATCTGCAGCAGGGCGGCACTCATTTCGTCGTTCTCCACCACCAGCACCCGAAGATCCTGCAGCGCGCTCATGACGACTCCCTGTATGGTTCAGCGCGATGAGTATAGCGTCCTGCGTAGGTGAAACCCTGACAGGAACTTAAGCATTCAGGTCTGCACAAATGCCGACATCTTGTATACACTACGCGGCCAGCCAGCCGAAGTGGCGGAATCGGTAGACGCAGCGGACTCAAAATCCGCCGCCCTTAAAAGCGTGTGGGTTCGAGTCCCACCTTCGGCACCAAGTGGGAAAAACTCATTAAATTCAATGAGTTATATGGATCGCATAGTTTTCGCTAAGCGACTTGTTATGCGCCCTCGCAGAGGGCCTCGGTGATCTCGCCGGGGCCTTTTTGCTTTAAGGGGCGCCACTTTCTCTAGCCAAGTAGCGGTTCGCCGGAATGTTGGGAGAAAATTTCCGTGGGGGTATCTGAGGATGAACCGTGCGCTTCATCCCCTCGTGGGGTGGCCCCAAGGGTTGACTGCCCTTGCGCAGTTCAATGGATAACGAACGCCGGCTCAGGCGTTGAACCGGCAATCAGTCCAGAGGCACGCGAGATCGAGGAGACCATCGGATCATCGCGCCCAATAACGTATCGAACACACCTTGCCGCGAGCTGCCGGTTGACGTACCGAATCACTTCGCTCCGGAACAATCCATGTCCCAAGCGTGCGTCGTTGCCGTCCATGACCAGTAGGTGAGAGGCATCAAGCGGGAAGAAAGTGCGCGTGCCGGGGCTGCCGAACCCTATCGGTCCCAGGTGCCGCGGTGTATGCCCATCGGGGACCACGATCACGGGCGCGTCGGTTGTCACCAAGGAGTGCCTTGCCGGCGTCTTGAGAACACTCCAGTCACGTTGCGCAAAGATCGGAGCTAGGGAGAGCGCTTGAGGCATTGCTTGGGTCACCGCGTGCTGATGGTCGATTGATGCTCGCAAGCCGCCTCCGGTCACGAGGGCAGCGATTCCCTCTGCCTCGGCCCTGATCTCCGCCTCTGATGCGTCCTGCCCCTTGAAGTCCCGCAGCGCCTGAGCGCCGCGCTCTGCATCGCCGAACATCATCAGCGTGAGGTGCTCGACCAACTGCGCCTCCATGCGCTTGACGTTCTCGATCATCCAAGGAGTCCGCACCGCCATCACGGCTATGAAGAGTGCGAAGCTCTGCCTCTGTTCGTCCTGCAACGGCTCCCCTGCGATCAACCGAGGTATCACCTCGGCGCCCACCGATTCGATTTCAGAGAGGGCCCTTTCAAGCTCGAACCGTTGGCGGCCATCCGGGTCGACCATCGTGTAGAAGTGTCCGACGACAGCTGTTGACTCCGGCTTCTGCCTCCGCAGAGCGCCATTCTGCCGGTCGTATACCGCGACGCACTCATCGGCTCCTGCGAAACCCCGTAGATAAAACCTGGGCAGGTAGTGCTGCCTCTTAGGCCCCTTTAGCAAGGGCGGCGAAGCCGTCGAAACCTCTGTTGGGTTGTCCTGCACGCTTTCCATAGCTTCCCCTGGTGTCGCCTAAGTTTGCCTTGGAATCGGTTGACCTAAACGCCGCAACCGAAGTACAAATTGGCGTACCCAACGTCACGCAGCTCTGTACCTCATGAAGATTGTTGTCTACCTTCGCGTGTCCACCGCACGGCAGGGCCGCAGCGGGCTCGGTCTGGAGGCCCAACGGGCCGCCACGGATGCCTTCGTTGCCCAGCGGTGTACCCAGGTCCTCCAGAGCTTCACCGAGGTGGAGAGCGGAAAGGACGACAGTCGGCCTGAGCTTGCCAAGGCGCTGCATTTGGCGCGGGTCACAGGGGCAACCTTGCTGATCGCCAAGCTGGACCGACTATCACGCAATGCGGCGTTCCTGCTGGCCTTGCGGGACAGTGGGGTAAAGTTCGTCGCGGCGGACATGCCGGATGCAAACGAGCTCACGGTCGGGATCATGGCGCTAGTGGCACATCAGGAAAGCGAAGCGATCTCCAAGCGCACCAGGGAAGCGCTCCAGGCAGCCAAGGCGCGCGGCCAGCGGTTGGGTAATCCCAACGGAGCCGCAGCACTTCGGCGTGCTGGCAGAGGCAACCAGGCGCCCTGGAGGCCATCCGGTGCGGCGCTGACGCCCATTCCGAGCGTCTCAGGGGCCTTATGGCAGAACTGGTCAGGAACGGCGTCACGTCCCTCGGGGCCATCGCGGCTGAGCTCAATGCTCGGGAGATCCTCACGCCCCGCGGAGGGACCTGGCACAAGTCGTCGGTGCGGAACCTCATGGCACGGCTGGCAACCTGATGCTGGTCTTTCGGGTACCCGGCGGCGATACTTCTGATCTATCGCCGGAACGAGGCGGAATTGAGTGGTGTGGGGAATAGATGTCTTCTGATCTTGTTGCGGTCGAGAACCGCTTGTGGGCCGCGGCCGATCAGCTGTGGGCCAACACCGGGCTTCGTCCGGCTGATTTCTCGGAGCCGGTGCTTGGGCTGATTTTCCTGCGATACGCAGACAAGCGTTTTGCCGAGGCGCACCAGCTCCTCCTCGACAAGGGCTGGGAAGCGGACGAACTAGAAGAAGATGACTATCAGGCTGAGGGCGTGGTCTATCTGCCAGAGGCCGCACGGTTCGATGCGCTGCTGCAGCTCACTGAGGGCGACAACGTCGGCAAGGCGCTGAATGAGGCCATGCTGCTGATCGAGGGCGCCAACGGCGAACTCAAAGGCGTGCTGCCTCGCAACTACAATCGCCTGCCGAACGCCACGCTAGTGGAGCTGCTGCGCCTACTCAGCCCGTTGGACATGTCTGGCGATGCGTTCGGCAAGGTGTACGAGTTCTTCCTGGGCAGTTTTGCCCGGGCCGAGGGTTCTAAGGGAGGCGTGTTCTACACGCCCACCAGCATCGTCCGGCTAATCGTCGAGGTCCTGCAGCCCTTCCACGGTCGCATCTTCGACCCGGCCTGTGGCTCGGGCGGCATGTTCGTTCAGTGCGCGGATTTCGTGGAGCGTCACCACCGCAGTGCTACCAACGAGCTGACTGTCTTCGGTACCGAGAAGGACGCCAAGACTGTCAAGCTCGCCAAGATGAATCTCGCCGTGCACGGCCTCTCTGGCGACATCCGCGAGGCCAATACCTACTACGAAGACCCACATAAGGCGGTAGGTCGCTTCGACTTCGTGATGGCGAATCCGCCGTTCAACGTCTCCGGCGTGGACAAGGATCGACTCAAGGAGGACCGGCGTTTTCCCGTAGGCCTGCCGACCACGGACAACGGCAACTATCTATGGATTCAGCTCTTCCATACCGCGCTCAGTGAGCAGGGGCGTGCTGGCTTCGTCATGGCGAACTCGTCGGGTGATGCGCGCGGTAGCGAGCTGGAAATCCGCAAGCGGCTGATCCAGTCCGGCGACGTGGACGTGATCGTCAGCATCGGTTCGAACTTCTTTTACACGGTGACCTTGCCTTGCACCCTGTGGTTCTTCGACAAGGGCAAGCCAAAGCAGCGTCGAGACACGGTGCTGTTCGTGGATGCGCGGCCGTACTTCAAGCAGGTCACCCGGGCGATTCGCGAGTTCACGCCGGAACAACTGGAGTTCATCGCCAACATCGTGCGCCTGTATCGCGGCGAGAAGCCTGAGTTCGAGGCCGAGAGTAAGTCGCTACTGAAGGAGAGGTTTCCGACGTTCGCGTATGCCGATGTGGCCGGCCTGTGCAAGACCGCGACGCTAGCCGATATTGAGGCGCAGGGCTGGAGTCTGAACCCCGGGCGCTATGTTGGTGTCGGCGAGCGAGCGGCGGATGCGTTCGACTTCACGGAGCGGCTGGAGGAGCTGAGCGAGGAATTGGACACGCTCGATGCGAATGCATGCCAGCTACAAGACCTAGTGTCCATGAATCTCTCGGAAATTCTTGAGGTGGCTCGTGGCGGTTGAGCAGCCACTGATGTTGCACGAAAACGAGTTGACGCCTCTTCCCGAGGGATGGGTCTGGAAGCGGAGTGATGACCTCGTAACCAAGCTCAAACCTGGAAAATTGTTCGACTCAAGGAGCACTGAGGCAAGCGGCGAGGTGCCAGTCCTGAATCAGTCGGAACACGGCTATCTCGGCTTTCATGACGAAGAGGCAGGAGTACAGGCGTCACCTTCGAATCCCGTTGCCACGTTTGCCAACCACACTTGCGCGATGCGCCTCGTCAAGAGGCCATTTTCTTGCATCCAGAATATCTTTCCAAAAATTGGCATTGAAGGAATTTCCGATACCGCTTGGTTCTACTACGCGATGCAGGGGCGCGTAAGAATCAGCGAATACAAAGGGCATCACCCTCTATACCGGGAGGCATTCGTTCCGACGCCGCCCTTGAGTACTCAGCGCCGTATCGCCTCTATACTCGCCGCGTACGACGACCTGATCGAGAACAACACGCGGCGCATCGCGATCCTGGAGGAGATGGCCCGGCGCATCTACGAGGATTGGTTCGTCCATTTCCGCTTCCCCGGCCACGATAACGTGCGGATGGTCGAGTCCGAGCTGGGGCTAGTGCCGGAGAGGTGGGCCGTGACGAAGGCGTCTACGGCCATTCATATCAATCCGCAGACCAAGGTCGCTAAGGACGGCATTAAGCCGTTCGTCGCGATGAACTGTCTCTCTGATGCGTCAATGCTTATCGGTAAGCCGGAGCAACGCACAGGCAATAGCGGATCGAAGTTCCGTAATGATGACACCCTGTTTGCACGAATCACGCCTTGCTTGGAGAACGGTAAGACAGGATTCGTGCAGTTCCTCCCGGACGCGGAATCCGCAGCGTTCGGATCGACCGAGTTCATCGTGCTTCGATCCCACTCTCTCACGCCTGAGTTCGTCTACTTGTTGGCTCGCTCCACGCCGTTCCGAGACAACGCGATCAAGAGCATGTCGGGCGCCTCGGGACGACAGCGTGTTCGGGATGCGTGCTTCGACACTTTCATGCTGACGCAGCCAGATGCCAGGACATTGCGCGCGTTTGGCAAGAAGGTGCAGCCTATGTTCCGGCTGATACAGACTCTGGCGATGAAGAACGCCAACCTCCGCACTATCCGTGACCTCCTACTCCCCAAGCTCATCTCCGGCGAGCTGGACGTGTCGGCGACGCCCGAGCCGGAGGCAGCCGCCGCATGAGCCCCACGCTTGGCATCAAGGAGATGTCCGCCAGCTACGGCGAGCTGATGCTCGTCGAGCAGCCTGCGATTGAACTCCTTGAGACGCTGGGCTGGACGCACGCGAACCTCTACACCGAGACCTTCGGCGTAAACGGCTCCGAGGGCCGCGAGAGCGAACATCAGGTCATCCTCAAGCCCCGGCTACGTGCAGCGCTGAAGAAGCTTAATCCCGGCCTGTCGGCGGATGCCTACGAGCAAGCCATGGAGCAACTCTCACGGGACCGCTCCAAGCAACTCGCCGTCAGTGCCAACAGTGAGGTCTACGACCTAATCAAGGACGGTGTGCGGGTGGTGGTGCTCGACGAGCAAGGCGGGCAGACCGCCGAAACGCTGCGGGTAATTGACTGGACCACGCCCGGCAACAACGATTACTTCCTTGCGTCGCAGATGTGGGTCGCAGGCGATATGTACCGGCGCCGCTGCGATCTGCTGGGGTTCGTCAACGGCTTGCCGCTGATCTTCATCGAGCTCAAGAAGCCCAGCGTGCCGCTGAAGGGTGCGTTCAACGACAATCTGCGCGACTACCGCGGCCAGTCGATCCCGCAGCTCTTCCACCCCAACGCCTTCATCCTGCTGTCCAACGGCTCGGACACCAAGGTGGGCACGCTGACCAGCGCGTGGGAGCATTTCTTCGACTGGAAGCGGGTAGATGACGAGGACGAGGCCGGCAAAGTATCGCTGGAGCGCGCACTCCGCGGCCTGCTGGAGCCGACGAAGCTGCTGGACTACGTCGAGAACTTCACCGTATTTGAGGCTGGCCGCGGCGGGCTGATCAAGAAGACTGCTAAGAATCACCAGCTTCTGGGTGTGAACCGTGCCATCGCCCGTCTGGCGGAACTGCGCGAATCCGACGAGACCCAGCGGAAGCGTCTGGGCGTGTTTTGGCACACACAAGGGTCGGGCAAGAGCCTCTCGATGGTGTTCTTCAGCCAGAAAGTGCTCCGCAAGCTGGCGGGTAACTGGAGTTTTGTGATCGTGACCGATCGCGAGGAACTGGATGATCAGATCAGCAAGACCTTCAAGAGCACCGGCGCAACCTCTCGCGAGGACGTGCGGGCGACCAGTGGCGAGCACCTGAAGGAACTCTTGCGCGGCAATGAGCGCTACATCTTCACGCTGATCCAGAAGTTCCGGAGTGAACCTGGCAAGGCGTACCCGCAGCTGTCGGACCGCTCGGACGTTATCGTGATCACCGACGAGGCTCACCGCAGCCAGTACGACGTCTTCGCGCTGAACATGCGCAATGCGCTGCCCAACGCTGGCTTCTTGGGCTTCACAGGGACGCCGCTGATCAAGGGTGATGACGAGCGCACGCGCGAGGTGTTTGGCCAGTACGTGAGCGTCTACGACTTTGCCCGCTCTATCGAGGACGGCGCCACGGTACCGCTTTACTACGAGAATCGCATCCCCGAGGTGCAGCTCACCAACCAGAGCCTCAACCGCGACCTGGAGGCATTGCTGGAGGACGCGGAGCTGGACGAGGATCAGGAGAAAAAGCTCGAACGAGAGTTCGGCCGCGAATACCACATCATTACTCGCGAGGAGCGGCTGGAAGCCATCGCCGAGGACGTTGTGACGCACTTCACAGGTCGTGGCTACCGCGGCAAGGCCATGATGGTCTGCATCGACAAAGCCACCGCCGTACGTATGTACGACAAGGTGCAGGCGCACTGGAAAGCCGAGGTCGCCCGACTCAAGGTCGAGCTGCTCCAGGCCAAGGGGAATGAGCGCGAGGCGCTGATTGCCCGCATCCGGCTGATGGAAGAGACGGACATGGCCGTCGTGGTCAGCCAAGGTCAGAACGAGGTGGAGGAACTCAAGAAGAAGGGCCTGGACATCACCCGACATCGGCAGCGGATGCTCAAGGATGGCCTCGACGAGCAGTTCAAAGATCCCGATGGCAAGCTGCGGCTCGTGTTCGTCTGCGCCATGTGGATCACCGGCTTCGATGTACCGACCTGTTCGACGATCTACCTCGACAAGCCGATGCGGGCGCACACGCTGATGCAGACCATCGCCCGTGCCAACCGCGTGGCAGCGGGCAAGGAATCGGGATTGATCGTGGACTATGTTGGGATCTTCCGTGCGCTGCAGAACGCGCTTGCGGTCTACGCCAAGCCGGGTGAGCGCGGCGGAGAGCCGATCCTCGACAAGTCGGCGCTTGTGGCTGCGCTGCAGGAGGCGCTGGAGGGCGCGCGTACGTTCGCTGGCGCTCACGGCTTCAACCTGGAGGCAATCGCCGCCTCGCAAGGGTTCGAGCGTATTGGAGGCATCGACGAAGCGGTTGAGGCCATCCTGATCGGTGAGGCCGACAAGAAGCAGTACCTGCAGATTGCCTCGCGGGTCTCACGCCTGTTCAAGGCAATCCTGCCCGATCCGCTGGCGAACGATTTGGCGCCGCTTTCGGTGCTGGTCGCCCACATCGCCGACCGCATCCGTGCTCAAACCGACCCGCCGGACATCTCGGGCGTCATGGGCGATGTGGAGGAGTTACTGAACGACTCCATCGCGACCGAGGGCTATCGCATCGGTCCTGCCAGCCGACCCGAGGCGCTGGTGAATCTGTCCTAGATCGACTTCACCGCGCTGCAGGAAAAGTTCGCCCAAGGCAAGAAGCGTACTGAGGCGGAGAAGCTTCGTCGCCTGATCGAGGGCAAGTTGGTTGAAATGCTCAGGCTCAACGCCTCGCGCGCCGACTTCGCGGAGAAGTTTCAGAAGCTCATCGACTCCTACAACGCGGGTAGTCAGAACATCGAGTCGTTGTTCGCGGATCTCGTGAAGTTTGCTCGCGAACTCACCGAGGAAGAGACCCGCGCCGTGGCGGAGGGGCTCTCTGAAGAAGAACTCGCGATATTCGACATCCTGACCAACCCAGAGCCTGGCTTGGCAAAGGACGAAGTGCTGCAGGTCAAAAAGGTATGTCGGGAGCTGCTAGAGGCACTGAAGCGGGAAAAGCTTGTGCTGGATTGGCGGGAGAAGCAGCAGGCCCGCGCTGCCGTGCGTCAGACGCTGAAGCTCAAGTTTCGGGAATTGCCGCCGGTCTTCTCAAGGGATCTCCGAGAGGAGAAAATGATCGCGGCTTACGCACATGTGTTCGACGCGTACAGCGGCGCAGGAACGAGCCGCTATCAGTGAATCTCCGGGGCTTCCTGCGGCCTGGGATAAGGGTTGTCGAGTTTTAGAAAGCGATGGAAGTTGACGATTGGACCGGCCTCAAGCGGGATCGTATGTTCGAGCCGCGACGGGTGCCGTTCTCACCTGCCGCCAAGGCCCTTGTGGCTCACGTGCAGGCCCGCATGGAGGCCGTGGAGGAACGCACTCGGACGCGGAAGGCGGTAGACCAGGCAATCTTCGAGCGCACCGTAGTGGCGCTAGTGTCCGACCTAATAGCCACCGCGCCGCAGGATGAGAATCGCTGGACCAGCGTGGAGATGTCCAACCAGAAGCTGACCCCAGCCAAGCGCCGCGCGGACTTCATGACAGAGCGGTTTCCCGAGGTCGTTCGCCTACTGGCTGATGAGAGGCTCGCCCTTGTCGAGCTGCGGACAGCGCCGCCTGGGACGCGACATGGCCTCCAGTCCACGATGCGCGCGCTTCCTGGGCTGCTGCAGGAGGTCCGCGAAGCCGGCCTCACAAGCACTGACTTCCGCACGACCGGGCGACAGAGGAAGAAGAATGGCGCCGTTTTAGAGCTGCGGGGGCGCAAAGTGCCAGTATTCAAGGGTGGACAGTGGACGGTCCAAGCCCCTCGGTTGGAGTTACCTGACACGGATGAAGTTCGCCTGCTCCGAGATCAGATGGAGGAGATCAACGCTTGGTTGAACACTGCCAAACTTGACTTCTTCTCGGAGCCAGACATCGACATACACATGGAAGACCGCGTCATGAAGCGGGTCTTCAACGACGGCAGTCTGGAAAAGCGTGGGCGGCTTTACGGCGGCTTCTGGCAACAGATGGGCGCGGATGACCGGCTGACAGACATTGCGTGGGGGCACGGCGAGGAGGCGGACGCTACTGCCTCACTTGATTTTGGACAGTCGAGCATCCGGATGGCGTACGCGGAGGTTTGAGCTACGCCGCCGAAGGGAGACCTCTACCGACTGAAAGGGGCGTTCCGCGAATGGGCGAACGAACGCGAGGGCATCAAGGCCGTCATGAATGCCCTCCTCAGTTCCGACGCTGAGCTCAACCGATTTCCAAGGGGAACCAAGCGCCTTTTTCCACAAGGTACGAGGTTTGACCGGGTACTCGGCGACATCTGCCAGCACCACAGGCCCATTGAGGGCCTATTCGGAACTGGTCGGGGCTTGGATGTGATGTATCGCGAGAGCGAGATGCTACAGAGGGTGCTATTCAGGCTTGCTCTCAGGCGCATGTGGGTTCGAGTCCCACCTTCGGCACCATGGAAAACCAGAACGCCCCGGATCGACGGATCCGGGGCGTTTTTTCATTACAAAGCGGCAACCCTGTCTTCGCGAATCGGCAGCGCCGCGATCGCTACTCCACCGGTTCGAACGCTGGCAGTGGATGTGCGGGGATCGGTGGTGCGGGCGGCACGGGCGGCACCGCCGGCTCCTCGCGCCAGAGCAACGCCAGGCGGCAGTCCCCCGCCTTTCGTCGGCACATCGTCTCAGCCTTGCGCTGAGCAGCGCCATCGTCCTGTGCGGACAGGGCAATGCCCACGGCACCGGTGCCCGTGTACAACGCCGAGTAACCGCCCAGCGAAGTACTGGCCTGATTGCTGCAGTTCAATGAGTGCTGTACGCAATACCCCAGTGCCTGCTGCATGGCTGCGCTGACGCTGCGCTTGTTCATCGAATAGCCGTAGGCGCCGGTGTCGGCGTCATAGAACACCGCCGACGCCGCGCCCGCAGTGCATGGCAGGGCCATCCCCATGACCAGCAGCATCCTCAACCGTGGTGCAATCCGCATTGTGATTCTCCGACCTGTCCTTGGAAGATCGAGTATCCCAAAGCCGCGCGCCGTATGCATCCCGCACGGCAGTCAGACCAGACGCAATGCGGGCTGGCCAGTAGTGGGATTGAGGTGCACCGAGCGATGCGTGCCCGCCCCCGCCACCCGGAACGCCGCCACCGTCTGCAGCAACTGGGTGGACTGCTCTTCCATGCTGCGGGCCGCCGCGGAGGCCTCTTCGACCAGCGCGGCATTCTGCTGGGTGCTCTCGTCGATGTGCTCGACCACCTGGTTGATCTGCTCGATGCCCTCGCTCTGCTGCTGGGCCGCGGCGCTGATGTCGGCCATGAGATCGCTCACGCGCTTCACGCTGACCACGATCTCGTCCATGGTGCGCCCCGCGCTCTCGACCTGGCGCGTGCCTGCCCCGACCTTCTCGACCGAGTCGCCGATCAGCTGCTTGATCTCCTTGGCGGCCTCGGCCGAACGCTGCGACAGCGAGCGGATTTCCGAGGCGACCACGGCAAAACCACGGCCATGCTCACCCGCGCGGGCGGCCTCCACCGCCGCGTTGAGCGCCAGGATATTGGTCTGGAACGCGATGCCGTCGATCACCCCGATGATGTCGACGATGCGGCGCGAGGAATCGTTGATCAGCGACATGGTCGAGACCACTTCGTGCACCACCTGCCCACCCTGCGCCGCCACCTCGACCGCGCCACCGGCCAGCTCATTGGCCTGGCGGGCGTTGTCCGCGGTGCGCCGCACGGTTGCGGTCAGCCCCTTCATCGAGACGGCGGTCTCCTCCAGCGAGGCCGCCTGCTGCTCGGTGCGCACGGACAGGTCGCTGTTGCCTTCGGCGATCTCGCTGGCACCCACGGCGATGGTGTCGGCCGCCAGCTTGATCTGGGTGATGATGCCGGCCATCGCTTCGACCAGCGCATTGATGCCCTCGCACAACTCGGCGATCGGGCCGGTCTTGTCCTGGGTGGCGATATGGCCGGTCAGATCGCCACCCTGCGCGGCCGCCACCACTTCACGCGTCTGCGCGACGGCCTGCTGCAGCGCCAGGGAGTCACGCACCTGGGCCGTGATGTCGGTAGCGTACTTGACCACCTTGAACGGCCGTCCGTTCATATCGTAGATCGGGTTGTACGAAGCTTGGATCCAGACCTCGCGCCCGCCCTTTCCCAAGCGCTTGTACTGGCCGGCATCGTACTCGCCGCGGCCGAGCTTTGCCCAGAACGCACGGTATTGCGCGCTCTCGCGATACGCCGGTTCGGCAAACATCGCATGGTGCTGCCCGCGCACCTCCTCCAGTGCATAGCCCATGGCAGCGAGGAAGTTCTCGTTGGCGGCCAGGATGCGGCCCTCGAGGTCGAACTCGATCACGGCCTGCGATGTGTTGATCGCGGCGAGCTGGCCGGCAAAGTCGGCCGCCTGCAATTTCTGCGCGGTGATGTCGGTCGCGAACTTGACCACCTTGTACGGTCGTCCGTTGCTTTCGAACACCGGGTTGTAGGACGCCTGGATCCAGATCTCGCGTCCACCCTTGCCGATCCGCCGGTACTGGCCGGCGTCGAACTCACCGCGGCCCAGGTTGGCCCAGAAGTCCCGGTACTCCCCGCTCTTCGCATACTCGGCATCCACGAACATGGCGTGGTGCCTGCCCTGGATCTCCTCCAGCGTGTAGCCCAGTGTCTGCAGGAAATTGTCGTTGGCATGCACGATGGTGCCATCGAGGTGGAACTCGATGACGGCCTGGACTCTATGCAGCGCCTTGATCTGCTCTTCGAGCTCGGCCTGCCGTTGCAGCGCGGCCGATGCCGCGCTGCCATGGGCCGCGCGACGGGAAACGAACCATGCCGTGAGCGTTCGCCACAACGACCCGGCGTCGGCGTCGGCGTCGCTGGCGCGACCTGGCACATGCGTGTGCAAGCCTGAAGTAATCATCGTTAGACCTCGGTGTCCGGTTAGCGAATAGGTCAGCGCCGGGCGGTGGCCCGGTGGCGGTATTCCGTTGGCTGGGACTCACGAAGATCGTCAGTGGGGATGACGCAACTTCGATGGGCTTCAAACACCGGGCGGGCCGGCGAACATGAACCATTTAAAAAAGGTGTACGGCCAGATATCCACGTGAGCAGACGGGCAGCAACTGCGAGTCATATAACGGCGGAGATTCTGAAACCTTTAGGGCGACCATCGGGCCGGCGCCGCGCAGGGCCGGCCGTGCTCATTCGCCACTTTCGCTCGCATCCAGGGCGTCGAGGGGATCCACGGCCCCGAGCGCGTCGGCCTCCACCTGGACGTTGTCGCGTCCCATCGCTTTGGCCCGGTAGCACTGTGCATCGGCCGCGGCGACCGCGTCATCCACGCTCATACCCCCGAACAATGGCGCGATGCCGATGCTGGCGCCCACACTCAACCGCCGCTGGTCCCAGGGGATCGACAACCCCCGCATCGCCTCGAGCAGATCGCTGGCGATGCGGCGGGCACGCTTGAGCGAACAGCCGGCCAGGATCACCGCGAACTCGTCGCCCCCCAAGCGCGCCACGATGTCCGAATCGCGCACGCCGTGCCGCAGCACGCTGGCCACCGCCCACAGCACGGCATCGCCGGCCAGATGGCCATGGGTATCGTTGACCGGCTTGAAGTGGTCCAGGTCGATATACATCAACGAGGCCGACTGCCCGGTCCGCGCGACCCGGGTGATGGCCTGCTGCAGGTGCGCTTCGAAGCCGCGCCGGTTGCTCAGCTCGGTCAGCGGATCGATTTCGGCCAGATGCCGGGCTTCACGCTGGCGCGCACGCTGCTGGGTGACGTCACGGATCACCCAGACCGCGCCGGTGGACTGGCCGTTTTCATCGCGCAGCCAGGCGCGGGTCAGGTCGACCGGCAGCAGATGCGCCCCCACTGACAGCAGCAGGTCCGAATGCAGGTCGACCGCATTGCTGTCCGGGTCGAGCAGCACGGCCACATCCAGCGGGGAGCGCGGCGCGTATTCGGTCGTGAGCTCCATCACCTCCTGCAGCTGGCTGCCCGCCAAGGCCCCGGCGCCCTCCCCGGCCAGCGCGCGGGTGGCCGCGGCGTTGGCGTACTGGATGCCGCCGTGCAGGTCCAGGGTCAGCACCATGTCGGCCACCGCATCCAACGTGACGCGGGTGCGCTGCTCGGATTCGCGAAGTTGCTGGCCGCTGAGCCGCTGGGCGGTCACGTCCTGGATCTGCGAAACGAAATGCAGCGGCTCGCCATTTTCCGTGCGCACCAGCGACACCGACAGCCGCCCCCAGACCAGGTTGCCGGCCTTGCCCAGGTAACGCTTCTCCATGTGGTAATGCTCGCGGCGCCCGGCCAGCAGGTCGCCGAGCAGGGCCAGATCGGTATGCAGATCGTCCGGATGCGTCAGCGTCTGGAAATCGATCTGCAGCAGTTCGGCACGGGTGTAGCCGAGGATGCCGCACAGCGAATCGTTGACGTCCAGCCAGCGCCCTTCCAGCGATACCAGGGCCATGCCCAGCGCCGCCGAAGAGAACGCGCCGGCGAACTTCTCCGCCGCGACGAAGGCCTGCTCACGCACCTGCAGCAGGGGCGTAAGGTCAACCGCCATGCCGACGTAGCCGATCCGGTTGCCGCCGGCGCAGTCCAGCGGGCTGATCGACAGGCGCACCTGGCGCCGCTCGCCGTCCTTGCGCAGGAAGGTCCACTGGTGCGACCAGGTGCCCTGCGCGGCGCGCGCGGTCAGCGCTTCGAAAATGGTCGGCATGCGCCCATCCGCGCCCACCTGGGGCTGCAGGTAGGCGCGCATCTCATCCGGATCGTGGAACAGCCCCGGGTTGACCCGGCCGATCACTTCATCGGGGCGGTAACCGAGCAGCTTCTGCGCACCGGTGTTGAACAGATTGACCACCCCATCGACATCGGTGGCGATCACCGCCACCTCATCAGACGCATCCACCACCGCCTGCAGGCGTTGGCGCATGTTGGCCGCCTCCTGGCGGGCCTGCTGCAGTTCGGTGACGTCGGCGTGGGCACCGGCCATCCACAGCGGGCGGCCCTGCGCATCGCGCTCGTAGACGCGGCCACGGTCCTGCACCCAGATCCAGTGGCCCTGTTTGTGGCGCATCCGGCACAGGCTGTCGTAATGCGACGAGCGACCTTCCAGATGATCCTCGAGCAGCGCATTGGACTGGGCCAGATCGTCGGGATGCACCAGCTTGAAGAATGTCTCCGGCGTGATCGGCGCAAGTTCCTCGCGCGTATAGCCGACGATCTCCGCCCAGCGCTCGTTGACCCGCATCTGGTTGCCCGGGATGTCCCAGTCCCAGGTGCCCGCCGCGGTGCCTTCGATGATCATTTCCAGCCGATGCCGCTGCTCGGCCATGTCGCGCAGCGCGGCAGCCGCATCAAGGGGGGCGTCCGGTTGCCGGCTCATGCGTGCGCTCCGGTCCGACACGCCGCGCACAGCCCTGCGCCAGCGCGGTGATCGGCGCTGCGGCCCGCCCGGCTGCCCGGTCCTGCCTGGTCGTCTGTCATCTGGGCTCCCCGCCGTCCACCCACCCTACGGGCATTCAAGGGGAAGTGTGCGTAAACGCGCGTCAAACCAGAAGTGCCCCCGGCCACCGGGACCCCGGAAAACGCCAAAAGCCGCCCGAAGGCGGCCCCTGGCAGCACCAACAGCGCTGTCAGCCGCCGCGCTTGGCCCGGGCGAAGGCGTCTGCCAGCGCGTTGTTGGCCGGCGGTGCGGCGCTGCCCGGGCGCGGCCCGGACGGGTTGCCACGACCGCCACCGCGCGGACCATTGCCCGCCCCGCCGTCACGGCGGCCACCTCCGGCCGGGCGCGCATCGCGCTCACCGGGAGCCTTGGCCGGGGCGGGAGTGTCATCCAGGCGGCGGGTCAGCGCGATGCGCTTGCGCGCCACGTCCACCTCCAGCACCTTCACCTTGACGATGTCACCGGCCTTGACCACGTCACGCGGGTCCTTGACGTAGGTATCGGACAGCGCGGAGATGTGGATCAGTCCATCCTGGTGCACCCCGATATCCACGAAGGCACCGAACGCGGCCACGTTGCTGACCACGCCTTCCAGGATCATGCCGACCTTGAGGTCTTTCAGCTCCTCGACCCCGTCGGCGAAACGGGCCGCCTTGAACTCCGGGCGGGGATCGCGGCCGGGTTTTTCCAGCTCCTTGAGGATGTCGCGCACGGTCGGCACACCGAAGGTGGCGTCGGTGAACTGCTCCGCCTTGAGCCCGCGCAGGAAGCTGCCGTCGCCAATCAGTGCCTTGATCGGGCGTGCGGTGGCGGCCACGATGCGCTCCACCACGGGGTAGGCTTCCGGGTGCACCGAGGAGGCATCCAGCGGCTGGTCGCCATCGGCGATGCGCAGGAAGCCGGCGCACTGCTCGAAGGTTTTCTCGCCCAGGCGCGGCACCTTGAGCAGGTCCTTGCGGCGCTTGAACGGGCCGTTGTCGTCGCGATGCCGCACGATGTTCTCGGCCACGGTGGACGACAGCCCCGACACGCGCGAGAGCAGCGCCGCCGAGGCGGTGTTGACGTGCACGCCGACCGCGTTGACGCAGTCCTCCACGCGCGCATCCAGCGCACGCGCCAGCCGGTACTGGTCCACGTCGTGCTGGTACTGGCCCACACCGATCGCCTTGGGCTCGATCTTGACCAGCTCGGCCAGCGGATCCTGCAGGCGGCGCGCGATCGATACCGCACCGCGGATCGACACGTCCAGGTTCGGGAACTCCTTGGCCGCGAATTCCGACGCCGAGTAGACGGATGCGCCGGCTTCGCTGACAACGATCTTCTGCAGCTTGGTGTCGCCCAGCGCCTTGATCACGTCACCGGCCAGCTTGTCGGTCTCGCGGCTGGCGGTGCCATTGCCGATCGCGATCAGTTCCACGTTGTGCTGCACGCACAGCTGCTTGATCGTGTGCAGCGACTGGTCCCACTGGCGGCGCGGCTCGTGCGGGTAGATGGTGTCGGTGGCGACCAGCTTGCCGGTGGCATCGACCACCGCGATCTTGCAGCCGGTGCGGATCCCCGGGTCCAGGCCGAGCACAGCCTTGGGGCCGGCCGGGGCCGACAGCAGCAGATCCTTGAGGTTGTCGCCGAAGACCGAGATGGCTTCGGCCTCGGCCTTTTCGCGCGCCTGGTTGAACAGGTCCAGCAGCAGGTGCATGTGCAGCTTGGCGCGCCAGGTCAGGCGGCAGGCGTCCAGCAGCCAGCGATCACCGGGGCGGCCGGCATCACGGATCCCCGCGTTGTGCGCGACACGGCCTTCGGCATACAGATTGCCGGCCTCGGCATCGCTGCCCGGGTCCAGTTCCAGGAACAGGATTTCCTCGCGGCGCGCGCGGAACAGTGCCAGCAAGCGGTGGGACGGAATCTTCGCCAGCGACTCGGCGTGTTCAAAGTAATCGCGGTACTTGGCGCCCTGCTCTTCCTTGCCCTCGGCGACACGTGCGCGGATCACGCCGTTCTCGCCCAGCCAGGTGCGCAGCTCGCCGACCAGCGCGGCATCTTCGCCCCAACGCTCCATCAGGATCGCGCGCGCACCTTCCAGGGCCGCCTTGACGTCGGCCACGCCCTTGTCGCTATCGACGAAGGTCGCGCCAAACACCTGCGGGTCCAGGCCCGGATCGGCCAGCAGGCCATCGGCGAGCGGCTCCAGGCCGGCTTCGCGCGCGATCTGGGCACGGGTGCGGCGCTTGGGCTTGTACGGCAGGTACAGATCTTCCAGGCGCGACTTGGTGTCCGCGCCGAGGATCTCGTTACGCAGTTCGTCGCTGAGCTTGCCCTGTTCGTCGATGCTGGACAGCACCGCGGCGCGGCGGTCTTCCAGCTCGCGCAGGTAGGTCAGGCGCGTTTCGAGGTTGCGCAGCTGGGTATCGTCCAGGCCGCCGGTGACTTCCTTGCGGTAGCGGGCGATGAACGGAACGCTGGCGCCTTCGTCCAACAGGGCGATGGCGGCGAGGGCCTGGGCGGTCTGGGCACCGATCTCATCGGCGATGGTCTGGGCGATCTGCTGCGCGAGCTTGATGTCAGGCATTGCTTCCGGCCGGAGCCGCTTTTGCGGAAAGAACCCATTCTGGCGATGCGCGGCGGCGGGGGAAAGCCGTTGACAGGTCGGGCCGAACCTGTCGCCCCGTGGCGATGACCACACGAGGGGTCCTGCGTTCACGCCGGCATCCTGCGTGGGGCTGGGATGCCGGCGCGGGCGCCCGCGACAACCGGGCACCTCTGCGGTGTGACTGGCTTACCGGTAATGCACGGCCGCGCGTTGGTAGACGATCTCGTCGTGCATCGACTCCAACGCCATCACCCGCACCTTGCCCACACCCTGCAGTTCCATGAACCGCTCGGTGTAGATCTCCGGACCCAGCTCGGTATCGGCCTGGGACTTGCTGAAACCATGGGGCACCAGGCCCTTGTCGCCATCCTTGCTACCACCGACATAAAGAACGATTGCCATGTGATGTATTCCTCCAGAAAAACGGTTGCTCATACAGCGCTGCAAGCTTACCCCGGTAAACCTGACTGGTTCGTCATGCAGGCTAATAACGTTTTTTTGCATGCAGATGACGTCGCGTTGTCGACGTTTTTCTTACATGGATTTAACGCTGAGATAACGTCACTGCGGATTACGAATGGATGGCCACCAGCCCCGCCCCTGCAGCGCATAGACATCGGCCGCGCGCTCGAACGGATTGCGCGCGCTCACCCCACCGCACAGCAGGTAGACGGGCAGATAGAGCGGCCCCAACACCAGATACTGGTACACGTGCGCCCGCTCATGGTCGTGCAGGCCGATCACCGGTTCGGTGGCGTGGCCGGCCTGATGCGCATACGTCCGGCACGGCACATCCAGCACCGGCCCCGTGTGCAGGATGACGTTGCCCAGTGTGATCGCTCCGCCCGGGCCCCACGGAAATTCGCGGAACACGATCGCGCAGTCGCGCCCGTTCCATGACGGGCGCGCACCGGCCAGCATGCCGGCGGTGCCGGCGGCCAGGCCGATCAGGGTGTTGGGTGAGGTCCACAGCGCCCCGAGCACCTGCAGCGCGCGCAGCAGCACCGGTGACAGGCTCAATCGGCCTCGTTGGGGATCAACAGCCACAGGATCAGATAGATCAGAATGCCCGGGAAGGCCGCCGAGCTGATCGAGATCAGCACGAACAGCACCCGCACCAGGGTGACGTTCCAGCCGTAGCGATGCGCGATACCGCCCATCACCCCGGCGATCATGCGGTCGTTGAGCGAACGGGACAGCGGGCGCGGCGGTGTGTTCATGCACGGGGTCTCGGTCCGGAATGCGCCGACTCTAGCGCGAACCGTGTCTACGGGGTGCGTTGGCGCAGGGCCTTCAGGCGCGCGCCGAACCACACCGCTGCGGTCTGCTCGGGCTGGCCCGGGCAGGCGATCCGGTAGGGCTTGCCGCTCATGCTGCTCTGGCTGGCGGCACGTTCGATGAACTGCTCGGCCGTGTCGACCTTGTCCTTCTTGAGCAGGTAGTCGTACTTGCGCTGCAGATGGGCCCGCGCCTCGGGCGCATCGTGCCAGCTGCCATTGCGCTGGAAGCGGCAACTGGAGCCATCCAGCGCGCCGATCAGGCCGGCGATCTCGCGGCGGGCGGTGTCGGTCGGGGCGGCCAGCGACACGCTGGGGGCGATGAGGGCCAGTGCGAGCACGGCTCGGGTGCGATGGGTCATGCGGAACGTTCCTTCAACCAATCGTTGATCGTACCGGGGACCTCGCGCTGGGCCCGCCCGGAGACATAGATACCGATGTGGCCACCGCGGAAACTGCTCTCGGTGTAATCCGTGCTGCCGATCCGGCTGCGCAACGCGCGTGACGCATCCGGCGGGACCAGATGGTCCTGCTCGGCATAGATGTTCAGTACCGGCAACGTGACCTGCTGGAGGTGGACAGTGTCCTCGCCGATGCGCACGCCGGCGTGCATCAGGCCATTGCCCTGGTAGAACTGCTTGATGAAGTCACGGAACGCTTCGCCGGCGAGATCGGGCGAGTCGAAGATCCACTTTTCCATGCGCAGGAAATCTTCCAGCGCGTCCTTGTCGTCCAGGATGTCCAGCAGCCCCACGTATTTCTGCACGTTGAGGCGGAACGGCTTGAGCATCAGGTAGCTGGCATTCATCAGATCAGCCGGGATGTTGCCCAGCGTGTCCACCAGCAGGTCCACGTCCACCTGGCGCGCCCAGTGCGAGAGCATGTTGTCCGGCGTGTGGAAATCGACCGGGGTGACCATCGTGATCAGGTTGGCCAGCTTGGCCTGGCGCAGCGCGGCATAGCACAGCGCGAACACGCCGCCCTGGCAGATGCCGAGCATGTTGATCGGCTCGCCACCGTTGTGCGCCTGCAGGTGATCCACCGCCCCATCCACGAAGCGCAGCAGGTAATCCTCCAGCGTCTGATAGCGCTCGGAGCGGTCCGGGTAGCCCCAGTCCAGCACATACACATCGTGGCCCAGGGTCAGCAGCTTCTGCACCAGCGAGCGGTCGGTCTGCAGATCCACCATGTACGGCCGGTTGACCAGCGCATAGACGATCAGCAGCGGCGTGGCATGCACCGGCGGCTCGCTGCCGACGAAGCGGTACAGCGTGACCTTGCCGTCGCGCCAGACCTCCTCGCGGGTGGTCGCGCCGTAATCGACATCGTCCACCGCAGGCAGCAGCTTCAGGCCATCCATCAGCTTGCGCTGCATGGCCAGGGTTTCCTGCAGAAGGTCTTCGGCGTTGAAGCCCAGGGGGCCCTTCATACGCTGCGCTTCCTTGGCTTGGCCGGCTTGGTCGGCGTGGTGGCGGGCTTGGTGACCTTGGAGGGCTTGGTGGGGTTGGTGACGGGCTTGGTGACCTTGGTGACCTTGGTGACCTTGGTGACCTTGGTGACCTTGGTGACCTTGGAGGCCTTGGAGGGCTTGGCGGTGGCCTTGGCCGGCCTGGAAGCGCGGGTTGTGCGCTGGCTCGCGGCGGCGGGTTTCACTGCGGGCTTGCGCACCTTGGCCGCACTGGCAGGTGCCGCACCCGCAGCCGCGCCGGCGGCCATGCGCCGCACCAGCCGCTCCAGCTCGGCGATCCGCCTATGCGCCGCGTCCATTTCGGTGCGTGTCGGCAGCCCGAAGCTCTCGGTCAACCGTTCGATTTCCTGCTGGGTGGCCGCGCGCAGCCGCATCTGGGCGTTGCCCAGCGCGGCGTAGACCGCCTGGAACGGCTCGGACAGCGCGACCTTCGCGTACGCCTCTTCGGCCGCGTCGATCCACAGATCGAACATCGCCCGCGCACTGGTCAGCTGGTTGCCGGGCTGTTCGTGCTCGGCCAGGCGCTGCTCGAACAGGGTGAACGCATCGTCCAGCGCCTGCTTGATCTGTTCCACGTAATCGCGCGAGCGTGCCTGGAAGTCCTGCTGGGCGCGCAGCAACGCCTGCCAGCGCGCCTGGTGCTCGCGGCCGGGGCCGAACGCCGGGCTCTGCAGCCACGGGCCAAGCTGGCGCTGCAGGGTTTCCAGCAGTTGCAGCAGGTCCGGCCCCTCGGCATGGGTGTGCCCACGCGCGCCTTGCAGCATCCACTGCAGCAACCCGTCGCCCTGGCCCAGCACTGCCGTACGCCACGCCTGCGCGACTTCCGCACTGGTGGTGTCGCGGCCGGCAAACTGCGCGGCCACCTGCTGCATGGTGCCGTACCAGCCACCGGCCTGCTCACGGAAACGGTGCACGGCTTCATCGGCCGGGCCGCTGGCGGCGTTGGGCATCATCTGCGCCCACCAGTCGATCGCCTGCTGCCAGTTGCCCTGCCCCTCGGGGCCGGCGGTATGGCCGGGCGGTGCCGCAGCATGCCGCAGGGCATCGCCCCAGGCACTGAAATACTGCCGCGCCAGGGCCTCTACATCGCCTGCGCCGCTGCCGCTGCCCGCCGTGGTCATGACCGTCCTCCCGTCTCGGGAAACGATGATAGCAATGCCGCGCTGCCCTGCCTCACGGCTTGGGGATGCGCAGGGTCTTGCTGATCATCAGCGAGCCGGACAGCGCGAACAGCAGCACCAGCGGGTGCAGCTGCCACGGGCCCAGCTGCCACTGGCCCAGCCACAGATCCGCGCCGGTGGCCCCGACGCTCGCCGCCACGGCCAGCACCACCACCAGCGCCAGGCTGGTCGGGATCGGGGTGCCCTCGAAGTACGGCACCTTGTCGCCCTCGCCGGCCAGTGCTTCGGCGGTCACGTTGTAGCGGGCCAGGCGGCTGACGCCGCAGCAGACGAAGTAGCTCAGCACGAGCCAGTCCCAGCCGCCCTGCATGCCGCAGGCGTAGGCCAGCGCGGCCGGGGCGACACCGAAGGAAATGATGTCCGACAGCGAATCCAGCTCACGGCCCAGCGTGGAGCTGGACTTGCGCCAGCGCGCGATGCGCCCGTCCAGCGCATCGAAAATGAAGGCCAAGGGGATCAGGGCCATGCCGAACAGCAGATAGCTGCGCTCGCCATCCTGCAGATACCGCATGGCGGCAAAGACCGCCCCGGTGCCACAGAACGCGTTGGCCAAGGTGAACCAGTCAGCCAGGTGGAACTCGCGCAACATCGAGAAGTGACGTTTCATGAAGGATCAGGTGGCGGCAATCGCAAGAGAGTACCGCGAGCGGCCCGCGCCGGGACAGCGTTCCCTACGCCACCGTACTCCCGCTTGCCGCGCCGTTCACGCCAGCACGACCTGCGGTGAATTTTTGGCCACCCATCTTGACAGCGAGTACCGGCGGGGGCCGGCGCGGCTTATCCACAAACTTGCCCACGAGTCATCCACACCCCCTGTGGACAACTCGATCTCAATAGACGCGACGCTGGTGATTTCTTGATCACCGATCCTCATTGCTGCGGCGCGATCCCCCTTCACGCGCGCGCCCATCGGTGCCATCCGTGGGCTAAGCTGGTGGATGGACTCCGCCGCCGCCAGGTCCTGCCGCCCACCGACAGGAGTCTTGCGCGTGCTTTCCCCCGACCATCTGGCCGCCCAGCTGCGCCACCCGCACGGTGAGCACGCGCTCGTCGTGGCCGAATCGATGAACCGCAGCAACGGCGACCTCAACCGGGCCGCCATCGCCCTGCTGTCAGTGACCCCCGGCGAACAGGTCCTGGAGATCGGCCCGGGCAATGCAGCCTTCGCACCCGATCTGTTGCGTACACCGCACAGCCGCTATGTGGGCGTCGATGTTTCAGCGGCGATGGTCGAGGCGGGCACTGCGGTGCTGGCCATGCATGGGCTGCAGGATCGTGCCGAGGTCCACCTGGGCGATGCCCACGCCCTGCCCCTGGATTCGACCTGCATCGATGCGGCGCTGGCAGTGAACACGCTGTACTTCTGGGACGAACTGAAATTCCCGTTCGCCGAGCTGGCCCGCGTGCTGCGGCCCGGCGGCCGGCTCTGCCTGGCCTTCGGCGATGCCGCTTTCATGCGCACGCTGCCGTTCACTGCGCATGGGTTCCACCTGCACGAGCTGGCCGAGGTCGAGCAGGCCCTGCGCAGCGCTGGGTTGACCGTCCAAGGCTGGCGCGCCCATCACGAAACCGGGCGCAGCAACGATGGGCGCGAGGTGACCAAGCACTTCCATCTGCTGCTGGCCCGCCGGTAGTAGCGGCCGTTGGCCGGACCTACAGCCGGGTGTAACTCCAGGACTGCATGGCGCCATCGCGGTACGGCATCACGCCATGGAAGGCGCGCGGCTCATCGTCGAAGACCAGCGGCAGGAAGCTGCGGTCGCCTTCCCACAGCGGCAGGCTGTCGATCTTGTCCACGTCAACCCACTCCAGCGTGCCCTCCGGATTGGAGGTCAGCGGCGTGCCGGTGAAGTCATCGATGACGAACACGAAGCCGAACCAGTCCTCGCCGTTCCTGCCGAAACCCGGCCAGCTGATCGTGCCGCGCAGGCGCATGGTGCCGCACTCGATGCCGGCCTCTTCGCGGATCTCGCGGCGCATGCAGGCGGCGGCGTCTTCATCGCGCTCCATCTTGCCGCCCAGGCCGTTGTACTTGCCCAGGTGCAGGTCACCGGGCCGGGCGTTGCGGTGGATCATCAGCACTTGCTTGCCGTCGGCGGACAGCACGTAGCCCAGGGTGGCCACGATGGGGGTATAGGGCATTTCGCACAGGCTCTGGAACACAGACCCCCGATTATGCGCGATCCGCCCGGGGCCGGCTCAGCACACCCGGCTCAGGGCACCACGCTGGTGCGGCGCGCGTCGGCCGGTGCCGCCACCGCGCCATCGCGGTGCAGCGTGGCCACGCCGTGGCCGCGCTCGGCCAGGTATTCCAGCCATTTGCCGAGGAAGGTGTTCATCCGCATGCGGTGGCTGATCAGTTCGGCCGGCGGCGGGTACATGCCCATCACGTCCTGCCAGCGGCGACCGACGTAGCAATGCGTGGTCTCGGCCTGGCGGGCGTCACGGTACAGGCGCACATAGGCCGAAGGATCCGGCTGCCCGGTGACCGGGTCGGCGAAGTCGTAGGTCAGGCGCAGCTCGACCGTATAGCGGTGGCACTCGATCACGTCCAGGCGCACATCGAGCCCATCGCCGATCGAGGAGACGTAGCTGCCGGGCATCAGCTCGGACGGTGCGAACAGGCGCACCAGGTGCTGGTAATTCTCGGCGTACAGGCCCATCAGCCAGCTCAGGCGGCTGAGCCGGGGGATGCGTTCGATACGGGGCGATGCCTGGGCCATGGGTCGATCCTACACGTTGATCTCCCAACGTGGGGGCGGCACCGGCCCGGCCAAAGGGGCGGCCCGCAGCCGGTTCACGGACGCAGGGTAGTCCCGGCCCCGGACGAAGGAAGAGCCCCCTTGTTGTTCAAGGGGGCGCGCCGGATCAGTACATCTCGCGCTGCAGCCCCAGCGTGCCCAGCACCTTGCTCGAGATTTCCTCGATCGAGGTATGGGTGGTGCTCAACGTCGGGATCCGCTCCATCCGGAACATGGTCTCGGCGGCGGCGACCTCGCGGCGGCAGGTCTCCAGATTCGCGTAGCGCGAGTTCGGGCGGCGCTCCTGACGGATCTGTTGCAGGCGGTCCGGGTCGATGGTCAGACCAAACAGCTTTTTGCGGTACGGGCGCAGGCGCGGCGGCAGGCGGTCCTGCTCCAGATCCTCATCCGTCAGCGGGTAATTGGCCGCGCGGACCCCGTAATGCAGGGCCAGGTAGATGCAGGTCGGGGTCTTGCCAGCCCGGGACACGGCGACCAGGATCACGTCGGCATCGTCGTAATTGATGGCGATGCCATCGTCATGGGTCAGCGCGAAGTTCATCGCGTTGATGCGGCGGTGGTAGGTCTCGAAGTCGACCATGCCGTGGGCCTGGCCGACCCGGGAGTGGCGGTTGACCGCCAGCTCGCGCTCCAGCGGCTCGATGAAGGGGGCGAACACGTCCAGCATCAACCCGCCACTTTCGGCCAGGATGATGCTCAGCCCGCTGTCCACGCAGGAACTGACCACAATGGGCCGAACCTGGTATCGCTCACCCGCTGCACGGATCCTTTCACAGGCTTCCCGCGCTTTTTCCGGATCATCGATGAACGACATCCGGTCGGTGATGAAGCTGAACCCGGAGAACTGGGTCAGGAGGCTATGCCCAATGGTTTCAGCGGTGATACCGGTTCCATCGGACACGTAGAACACCGGACGGATCGTCGACATACGGCTTTTACCCCCTCCGAAGCTTAAAAAGGCCGTCGATACAAGCTTGTGCCGACAGCGGTCTGCCCGGCATCATATCGGCTTCTTCCTACGGACGTGGCCATCCAGCCCGCCTCGGGCGATGGCCAAACGGAGCATCGCGCTTGAACGAGAACATCCTGTGGTTGCACGAACTGCGCCTGGCCGACCTGGCCCGCGTAGGCGGCAAGAATTCGTCGCTTGGCGAAATGATCGGCAATCTTGCCGGTCTGGGGGTGTCTGTCCCCGGCGGTTACGCAACCACCTCTGAAGCCTTCAAGGACTTCATCGCCCACAACGATCTGTCCAAGCGCATCTTCGACAAGCTGGCCACGCTGGACGTGGAAGATGTCGGTGCCCTGACCGTGGCCGGCAAGGAGATCCGCGGCTGGGTGATCGATGCCCCGCTGCATCCGGCACTGGACCAGGACATCCGCACTGCCTATGCCAAGCTCTGCAGCGAAAACGGCGGCGGTGACGTGGCCGTTGCGGTGCGCTCTTCGGCCACCGCCGAAGATCTGCCCGATGCGTCCTTCGCCGGCCAGCAGGAGACCTTCCTCAACGTGACCGGCGCCGACGATGTCGTGCTCAAGGTCAAGGAAGTGTTCGCCTCGCTGTACAACGACCGCGCGATTGCCTACCGCGTCCACCACGGCTTCAAGCACGAGGACGTGTTCCTGTCGGCCGGCGTGCAGCTGATGGTGCGCTCGGGCGTGGGGTCCTCCGGCGTGCTGTTCACCCTGGACACCGAGTCCGGCTTCCGCGACGTGGTGTTCGTCACCTCCTCGTTCGGCCTGGGCGAAATGGTCGTGCAGGGTGCGGTCAACCCGGACGAGTTCTACGTCTACAAGCCCACCCTGAGCGCGGGCAAGCCGGCGATCCTGCGCCGCTCGCTCGGCAGCAAGGCGATCCGCATGGTGTATTCGGATGTCGCCGGTGAGCGCGTGCGCATCGAAGACACCCCGGCCGAGCTGCGCAACACCTTCTCCATCAGCGACGAGGACGTGCAGGAACTGTCCAAGCAGGCGCTGGTGATCGAAAAGCATTACGGCCGCCCGATGGATATCGAGTGGGCCAAGGACGGCGTCAGCGGCAAGCTGTTCATCGTGCAGGCGCGTCCGGAGACCGTGAAGTCGCGTGGCCATGCCACCCAGATCGAACGTTTCGCACTGAATCAGAAGGACGGCAAGGTGCTGGCCGAAGGCCGCGCCGTGGGTGCCAAGATCGGTGCCGGTACCGCCCGCGTGGTGCGCACCCTGGAGGACATGGCCCGCGTGCAGCCCGGCGACGTGCTGATCGCCGACATGACCGATCCCGATTGGGAGCCGGTGATGAAGCGCGCCTCGGCCATCGTGACCAACCGTGGCGGCCGTACCTGCCACGCGGCGATCATCGCGCGTGAGCTGGGCGTGCCGGCCGTGGTCGGCTCGGGCAACGCCACCCAGCTGATCCAGGATGGCCAGGAAGTGACCGTCAGCTGCGCCGAGGGTGACACCGGCTTCATCTACGACGGGATCCTGGAGTTCGAGCGCACCACCACGGACCTGGGCAACATGCCGCCAGCGCCGCTGAAGATCATGATGAACGTGGCCAACCCGGAACGTGCCTTCGATTTCGGCCAGCTGCCGAACGCCGGCATCGGCCTGGCCCGTCTGGAAATGATCATCGCCAGCCATATCGGCATCCACCCCAACGCGCTGCTGGAGTACGACCGCCAGGACGCAGCGACCAAGAAGAAGATCGACGAGAAGATCGCCGGTTACGCGGATCCGGTCAGCTTCTACGTCGGTCGTCTAGCCGAAGGCATCGCCACGCTGACCGCCTCGGTCGCCCCGAACCCGGTGATCGTGCGCCTGTCGGACTTCAAGTCCAACGAGTACGCCAACCTGATCGGCGGTACGAACTACGAGCCGCACGAAGAGAACCCGATGATCGGCTTCCGCGGCGCCAGCCGTTACGTCGATCCGAGCTTCTCGGCCGCCTTCGCCCTGGAATGCCAGGCCGTGCTGCGCGTGCGCAACGAGATGGGCCTGGACAACCTGTGGGTCATGATCCCGTTCGTGCGCACCCTGGAAGAAGGCCGCAAGGTCGTCGAAGTGCTCGAACAGAACGGCCTCAAGCAGGGCGAAAACGGCCTGAAGATCATCATGATGTGCGAAGTGCCGTCCAACGCACTGCTCGCCGATGAGTTCCTGGATATCTTCGACGGCTTCTCGATCGGCTCCAACGACCTGACCCAGCTGACCCTGGGCCTGGACCGCGATTCCTCGATCGTCGCGCACCTGTTCGACGAGCGGAACCCGGCGGTGAAGAAGCTGCTGTCGATGGCGATCAAGTCCGCGCGCGCCAAGGGCAAGTATGTCGGCATCTGCGGCCAGGGCCCGTCCGATCACCCGGACCTGGCCGAATGGCTGATGCAGGAAGGCATCGAGTCGGTATCGCTGAACCCGGATACCGTGGTGGATACCTGGCTGCGTCTGGCCAAGCTCAAAGCCAAGGGGTGATCCTTTCGGCAATGTGATGAACAACAGAACCCCGCTCAGGCGGGGTTTTGTTGTTGAGCGTGGCACTACCGTCAGGCTTCAGCGGGCTCGACCACCTCGGCCGCCGGGTAGTCGGTGAATCCTTCCGCCCCACCCCCGAAGAACGTCGCTTTGTCCGACGGGTTCAACGGCAGGCCCTGCTGCAGCCGCTCCGGCAGGTCCGGGTTGGCGATGAACGGACGGCCGAAGGCGATCAGGTCGGCCCAGCCCTTCGCCAGGGCCTCTTCCGCACGTTCCACCGTGTACTTGCCGGCGTAGATCAGCGTGCCGCCGTAGATCATGCGCAGCGCTTCCTTGAAGGCCACCGGCATCACCGGGGCGTCTTCCCAGTCGGCTTCGGCGATATGCAGGTAGCCCACCCCGATTGCGTCGAGCAGATGCGCAGCGGCCAGGTAGGTCGCCTGTGGCGTGTCGTCCACCGCGCCCTGCAGCGTGGTCAGCGGCGCCAGACGCACGCCGACGCGCTCGGCACCGATCTCCTCGGCTACCGCTTCGGCCACCTCGCGCAGGAAGCGCAGGCGGTTCTGCAGCGAGCCACCGTAGGCATCGGTGCGCTGATTGGCCTGGGAATCGATGAACTGGTTGATCAGATACCCGTTGGCACCGTGCAGTTCGATGCCATCGAACCCCGCCGCGATCGCATTGCGCGCGGCGGCCGCGTAGTCGCGCACGATCCCGGCGATCTCGTCGATGGCCAGTGCCCGCGGCATCGAGTGCTGCACCATCTCGCCGACGCCCCTCAGCGGGCCACGGCCCTCGGGATCGACGAACACCTTGACGCCCTCGGCCAGCAGCGCTGACGAGGACACCGGGGCGGCGCCGCCCGGCTGCAGGGCCACATGCGAAACGCGGCCGACGTGCCAGAGCTGGGCGACGATGCGCCCACCGGCAGCGTGCACGGCATCGGTGACGCCGCGCCAGCCGGCCACCTGGGCCTCGTCGTGGATGCCCGGTGTCCAGGCGTAGCCCTGGCCCTGCTGGCTGATCTGGGTGCCTTCGCTGACGATCAGGCCGGCCGAGGCCCGCTGGGCGTAGTACTCGGCCATCAGCGGCGTCGCCACGTTGCCCTCCCCGGCCCGCGAGCGGGTCATCGGCGGCATCACGATACGGTTGGGCAGCGCCAGGGCGCCGCGGGTATAGGGGGAGAACAGCATGGGAAATCCTTGATCGGGAGAACCGCCGCAGCGGTGATGCCGACAAGGATGGGGACAGTGCAGACCGGTCAACAGAGCTGCGGCGGCAAAACAGTTGTGCCGCCAGTGCAACGATCGCTCAGCTGCGCTCGGCCGCCAGCATCGAGTAGGCCGCCCGCACGGTCTCATACCCGTAGGTTCGCTCCAGGCGGCGCACGATGAAATGGCCGCGTGCCACGTCCTGGTAGTAGTCGGTGAACATGGTGTTGAGCGTCGCGCCGGCCACCGCCCCCACGATTGGCACCGCCTGCGCGGCGAACTTCTCGGTGACCACCACGCCGAAACGCGCGGCGACCTTCTCCACGAGCTTGGCCAGCCACTTGCCCGCTTCCTTCGGGGTCAGCCCGATCATCACCGGGCTGCCGCCGACCGCGCGGCCGGCCAACTCGGCCGACAGGTGACGCATCACCTCCGCAGTGAAGCCACGCGTGATGTAGTAGCCGGTCTCGCTGGCATCGTCCTTGCCGGAGTTGCCACCGAGCGCAAACACCTCCAGGCAGGCATGCCGGGTGCTCATCTCGCGCAGGTCGAAGCCTTCGCTGCGTGCCACGTCAGCTACCGAGCGCATCATGATCGTGGTGGACACCGGCAGTTCGATGAACAGCGTGGTGAAACCGAAGGCGCCGCCGACCGCACCGGAGGTGGCCGCGGCCAGCTTGTGCCAGCGGGTGGACGCCGCTTTGCCCGGGGTGTTGTCCATCGTCCACAACGCCGCCTGGGCGGATTTGAACAGCGCCGCTTCGACCGCGCCGTGGATGCGGCGGGACACCGAATCCGGCAGGCGTTTGACCGCGAACTCCAGCGGCGAACCGATCAGGTTGGCCATCTTGGCGGTCAGCGTGGGCGATTCCAGCAGGTCCACCGCACGCTGCAGGTCGCGCCAGTCCTGCGAGGTGGGCAGGATCGAGGACTCCAACGGCGGTGGTTGTGGCGAGGTCATGGCGTTCATGGCCGCGATCATAGCGCCGCCGATGTATACCGCTCGTTGCCTCGCCTGCCAGTGGCTGAACGCCCGCGTACAGGCCGCGTTGCCGGGCGACGCCCGGCATTCGGGTCAGGCCGGCAGACCCGACAGCGCGCCCATGAACTGACGGTAATGGCGCAACTCTTCGATGGAATCATGCACATCGCTCAGCGCGGTATGGCTGGCGGTCTTGCCCACGCCGGCGGCCACGCCCGGGGCCCAGCGCCTGGCCAGTTCCTTGATCGTGGAAACGTCCAGGTTCCGGTAATGGAAGTACTTTTCCAGGCGCGGCATTTCACGGTGCAGGAAGCGACGATCCTGGCAGATCGAGTTGCCGCACATCGGCGAGGCGCCCGCCTTGATCCACTGCTGCAGGAAGGCGATCGTCTGCGCTTCGGCCTGCCCGAGCGTGACGGTGCTCTCGACCACGCGCTGCCACAGGCCGGAACGACGATGCTGGTTACGGTTCCACTCGTCCATCGCTTCCAGCCGCTCGACCGGATGATGGATCGCGAATTCCGGGCCTTCGGCCAGCACCTTCAACTGCGCATCGGTCACCACGGTGGCGATCTCGATGATCGCATCGTTGTCGGTGTCCAGACCGGTCATTTCCAGATCGATCCAGATCAGTCGCTCGCCTTCTGCGCCGTTGTCCGCCATGTGTTCGCCTTGTGCTGGGCCGCCGCTTGCGCCGCGACCGGAAATGGATAAGGCGCCCATGATACCGCCAACCCGTCACGACCCTGTCGCTGTGGAGGCCTTATTCCAGCAGCAGCGGCGGCTTGCCGCGCTTGGCGCGGAAGTAGTTGGTCAGCCGGGTGCTGGCGTCCTTGGCGAGCACGCCACCGTGGATCTCCACGCGGTGGTTGTGGCGCGGATCGCCGATCAGGTCGAACACGCTGCCGCAGGCACCGGTCTTGGGGTCTGTGGCGGCATACACCAGCCGCGCCACGCGTGCGTGCACGATGGCCATGGCACACATCGCACACGGCTCCAGGGTGACGTACAGCGTGCTGCCGATCAGCCGGTGGTTGGTGATCGCCCTGCCCGCCTGCCGCATCGCCACGATCTCGGCATGCGCGCTGGGGTCATGGTCGGCGATGTTGAGGTTCCAGCCTTCGCCGAGCACGGTGCCATCGGCACCGACCAGCACCGCGCCGACCGGAATTTCATTGAATTCACGCTCGGCACGCTCCGCCAGGCCCAACGCGTGGCGCATCCAATGCTCATCCTGGTCGTGCACCGGCACGCCCAGTGGTGGTGGCGGGGCGAGGCGCTCAACCATGGCCGTTGGCCGTGCGCACGTAGGCCTCGAATGCGGCCAGGGTGGCCTCGCTGACGTGGTGCTCGATCCCTTCCGCGTCGCGGCGCGCCGAATCGGCGTCCACGCCCAGTGCCAGCAGGAACTGCTCCACCGTCTGGTGGCGGGCGCGCATCTCCACCGCCAGCTGCTCGCCGGCCGGGGTCAGGAACACGCCGCGATATGGCCGCTGGATCGCCCAACCCTCCTTGACCAGCCGCTTGAGCGCCTTGGCCACCGTGGGCTGCGCAACCCCGAGCCGGGTGGCGATATCCACCTGGCGGGCTTCGCGGCCATCGGCGATCAGGTCCGCGATCAGCTCCACGTAATCCTCGACCAGCTCGGACCGGCGCGCCTCACGCACCTGCACGAAGCCCTCGACATGCACCTGGGCATCGATCAGGGGCGAGGTGGCTTTACGGGTCGAGGACGGCATGGTGGCTCCAGCAATAGGCCGGTGGCGAAGGGCTGCGGCGCCCGCACAGTTTACCTCACGGGGGTTTGCGACTGATCCGGGCCGGCCTGGGGCGGCCGGGGCGCCCCGGCCAGCGATAGATGGAGAGCAGAATCAAACCGACGTCTCATTCACAGGATCTTTTGTTTGACAAATGATTTTTGGTGCCGGATATATACCCCACCTACTCAGCCATGGACCCGGCCGAAGGCCAAGGAGCAGCATGGACGCATCCGCGCTACGGAAGTACGGCAGCCTCGCTCTGATCATCGTGTTGGCCGCGCTGATGACGGCGCTGGCCGTGCAGAACCGGCAGCTCCGCCAGCAGCAGGCCCTGCTGGTGAGCAAGGTCGAACAGATCTCCAAGGCCGCTCACGGCCTTCCGGAAGGCGCCCAGCCTGAAGCACTCCAGAGCACCGCACTGGACGGCCAGGCGGTCACCCTCGCCGGCCCGGCCAGCGGCCGCCAGGTCCTGTATTTCTTCTCTCCCGCCTGCAAGTTCTGCCTGGCCTCCGTGCCGCAGATCCAGGCGCTGGACGCCGCCGGACGGAACAACGGGAACCGCGCCTTCGAGATGCTCGGCGTCAACCTGCCGCCCCATGAAACCGCTGCGGACTACGCGCGCCAGCATGGCTTTGCGTTTCCCGTAGTGAACGATACCGATGACCGGATCCGGCAGCGCTACACCGCGACCATGGTGCCGATGGTAGTGGTGATCCAGGACGGCAAGGTGATCTATCGCCACGTCGGCCAACTCAAGGACAGCTCGGTCAATGCCATCACCGGCGCCTTCGTGGTGAACGCTGCGCGCAGTGCGGTGCCCGCCCCGGCAGGCTGAGTCCCTCTGACGCCGCTCCCGGCGGCGTACCCAAGGTCTGTCCGCACCGGCTCATGGAGCGGATCGACAGTTCGTCGATTTTCCTTCCCATCCGAGGAGTTGAACGATGACGTCGAAACACACGCTGTCCCTGCTTGGCGGCCTCGCCGTCGCCGGCATGCTCGCCTTTGCTTCGGCCCAGGCCTTCGCCACCGCTGCCACGCCCGCCGCGTTGTCCGGCTGCAAGGCGGCACCGCACTGCGACTATGGCGCCAATCCGGACGGCACGTGCTGCCCGCTGACGGATCCACCGGCCCGGTAAACCGCATCGCGCACCACCCGTTGCATCCGCATGATCCACAACAGGAGAAACACCATGAAGTCCAAGAAAGTCGTCTCGGTCTTTGGCGGTATCGCTGTTGTCTGCGCCTTGGCATTTGCTTCGAGCCAGGCGGTGGCAACCTCCAGCCAGCCCAAACAGCTGGAAGGTTGCCCCTACAAGCCCGGCTGCACCTATGGCGGGCACAGCGAGATCCGTTGCTGCCAGCCGGTGTAACACCCCAGCTGCAGCCACACGCTCCGCCCGCATCATCCTTGCAAGGAGAGAGTGACCATGATGTCCAGGAAACTGTTGTCGGCCTTCGGTGGCATGACGCTGATCTGCGCACTGGCTTTTGCCTCCGGCCAGGCGCTGGCGACCTCCAGCCAGCCCACGCCACTGGCGGGCTGCGAAGATCAGCCCGGCTGCACCTACGGCGGCCACGGCCTGTATCTGTGCTGCGAGCCGCTGTAAGCACCACGACCATCCCGGCGCCATGCCGGGATGGTTCTACCGGCGTCAGCGTGGTCGACGCTGAAGTGCAGTCTCAAACAGCACGGTACCTTCGCGATTCTGCGCCACCAGTGTGCCGCCATGCGCACGCGCGAACTCGCTGGCGATGAACAGGCCCAGCCCCAGCCCGCGGCTATCGTGGAAACTGGCCTTGAACGGTTCGAACAACCGCGGCAGCAACGCCTCGGGAATCTGCCCGGCATTGCGCACCTGCAACCGCAGCGGCGCGCTGCGCTCGCCCTCCAGGCGCACCACCACCGGTGCATCACCACCATGCAGCACCGCGTTGCCGATCAGGTTGGACAACAGCTGCGCCAGGCGATCTGGATCGCCCTGCAGGTGGGCATCACCCTGGACCTGCAGCTCGATGGTCGCCTGCGGATGCGCACGCCCGATCTCGGCCACGACCGATGCGGCCACGTCCGCCAGATCGCATTCGGTGCTGTGCAGGCGCAGGCCACCGGTGCGGATCTTCGAGAAATCCAGCAGCTGATCCACCATCCGCGCCATCCGCTGCGCACTGTTCTCAAGGTGGCCAAGCGTGCGCTGCACCGCGCCATCGTCGGGCAGGTCCAGCGACAACTTATCGGCGCACAGCAGGATCGATGCCAGCGGCGTGCGCAGATCGTGCGTCAACACGGCCATCATCGTCTCGTTGAGCTTGAGCGCATGCTCCAGCGCCTCGTTGCGCGTCTTCAGCAGCTGCTTCTGCTGGTAGAGCTCGATGAACACATTGACCTTGCTCATGATCACCTGCGGCTCAATCGGCTTGTGCAGGAAATCCACGGCGCCGGATTCGTAGCCCTTGAAGGCACGCACGGGGTCGTTCGGTGAGGCGGTCAGGAAGATGATGGGTACATCGCGACTGCGCTGCGAGCCACGCATCAGCTCGGCCAACGAGAACCCGTCGATCTCCGGCATGTGCACATCCAGCAGCGCGAGCGCGACCTCATGCTCCAGCAGCAGCTCGAGCGCCTCGGCGCCGGACAGCGCGCACAGGATCTCCAGGCCGGGGCGGCGCAGCAGCGCCTCCATCGCGACCAGGTTCTGCGGGATGTCATCGACAATCAGCAGCTTCACGCAATCGGTGGTGGCAGTCGACCCCGCGGGTTCGATCAGGTTCATCGGGTAAGACCTTTCATACGCGTGCAGATGGAGGTAAGCGGGAGCACGGCATCGGCACCGGCGTGCGCCAGGGCGGATGCGGGCATCATCGAGGAATATGCCTCCTCAGGGCATTGGATCCAGGCTTCGCCGCCGGCCTGGCGGACAGCGGCGACGCCATCACTGCCATCCGCGCTGGCGCCGGTCAGCAGGATCGCCAGCACGCCATCGCCGAACACATCGGCGGCGCTTTCAAACAGCGGATCGATGGCCGGACGCGAGAACAGCACCGGCGGGTCCACCGACAGCGCCAGCGTGGCACGGTCCTCGACCAGCAGATGGTAGTCCGGCGGCGCGAAGGTGACCGTACCCGGCTGCAGGGGCTGCTTGTCCTCGGCCTCGCGCACCGGCAGCGGGCAGCCGGCGTCGAGCAGGCCGGCAATGCGGCTCGGCCGATCACGTGGCAGATGCAGCACCACCAGCACGGGCAGCGCCAGTGTGGTCGGCAGCGATGACAGCAGCGCCTGCAGCGCGCTGACCCCACCGGCCGACGCGCCGATGACCACCAGATCGAACCGGCTGCGTTGTGACGCGCCGCTCATCAGGCCAGCTTCCGATACAGGCGCTGGTCGCGCGCGCAGGCCTCGAACAGGTCGGCATGCGCGCCGAACTGCAGCGATTCCTTGCTGCCCAGCCCGAGGAAGCCGCGATGGACCAGCGCCTCATGGAACAGGCCGATGGCACGGTCCTGCAGGGGCCGCTGGAAATAGATCAGCACGTTGCGGCAGGACACCAGGTGGACTTCGGAGAACACGGTATCGGTGGCCAGACTATGGTCGGCGAACACGATGTTGCGCTTCAGGCGGCGATCGAACACCACGCTGCCGTAGCCGCTGCTGTAGTAATCCGAGAGCGAGCCGGTGCCGCCGGCGGCCAGATAGTTGCGGCTGAACTGCGCCAGCCGGTCCAGCGCGAACGCCCCGGATTCGGCCGCCTGCAGTGCTTCGGGGTTGATGTCGGTGGCGTAGATGATCGCGCGGTCCAGCAGGCCTTCCTCATGCAGCAGGATCGCCAGCGACCACACCTCCTCGCCGGTACTGCACCCGGCGATCCACAGCTTGATCGACGGATAGGTGCGCAGCACCGGCACGGCGTGCTCACGCAGCACCCGGAAATACGGCGGGTCGCGGAACATCTCCGAGACCTGCACGGTGAAGTACTGCATCGCCTGGGCGAAGGTCTCCGGCTCGTGCAGCAGCCGGTGCTGCAGCGCCCCCATGGTCGGGCAGTCGAAGCGCGCCATGGCATGGCGCATGCGCCGCCGCAGCGATGCCAGCGCATAGTCACGGAAGTCGTAGTGGTAGCGCTGGTAGACCGCCTCCAGCAACAGCTTCAACTCCAGGTCGAACAGCTCCGTTTCATTCATCGGCGCGAGCACCACACCCGGCACAGCGAGACCAGCTTGTCCACATCGATCGGCTTGGCGATGTAGTCATTGGCACCGGCCTGCAGGCAGTGCTCGCGGTCGTCCGGCATCGCCTTGGCGGTCAGCGCGATGATCGGCAGGTCGCGCCAGCGGTTGTCGGCACGGATCTCGCGCATGGCGGTCAGCCCGTCCATCTCCGGCATCATGATGTCCATCAGCACCAGGTCGATTTCCGGGCGCAGCTTCTCCAGCGCCTCGCGGCCGTTGCGGGCGATATCCAGGGTCACGCCCAGCGGCTCGAGCACGCTGGACAGCGCGAAGATGTTGCGCACGTCGTCCTCGGCCAGCAGCACGGTGCGGCCATCCAGCACCGCATCGCGGCGGCGGGCCTCGCGCAGCAGGCGCTGCTGGTCGGTCGGCAGCGAGGCCTCGACACTGTGCAGGAACAGGGTCACCTCATCGAGCAGGCGCTCGGGCGAGCGCGCGCCCTTGATGATGATGCTCTTGGAATAGCGGCGCAGGCGCTGCTCTTCATCGCGGGTCAGCGCGCGGCCGGTATAGACGATCACCGGCGGGAACGCGACGGCGTCATTGCCGGCCATGCGTTCGAGCAGGTCATAACCGGTGCCGTCAGGCAGCGCCAGGTCGGTGACCATGCAATCGAAGGTGGAGCCGGCCAGTTCGGCCATCGCCTCGGTGATGGTGCCGACCGCCGTGATTTCCAGCTGGTCACGGCCGAGCAGCAGTTGCAGGTTGGAGCGCAGCTCGCTGTCGTCCTCGACGATCAGCAGGCGGCGCATGTCGCGCTGGCTGGTGGCCTCCAGCTGCTGGATCGCGCCGAGCAGGCGCTCGCGCGTGGCCGGCTTGATCACATAGCCGATCGCACCCAGCTCCATCGCCACCTGCGAACGTTCCAGCCCGGACACCACGTGCACCGGGATGTGGCGCGTGGCCGGGTCGCGCTTGAGGCGCTCCAGCACGCTCAGCCCGGAGACATCGGGCAGGCCGATATCGAGCAGGATGCCGTTGGGGCGCAACTCGGCAGCCAGACTCAGCGCTTCCTCGGCGGTGCCGGCGACCACGCAATCAAAGTCCAGTTCATGCGCCATCGAGACCAGCGCGCTGGCGAACGCCGTATCGTCCTCGACCACCAGGATCATGCGGCCCGCGCGGCTGCGGCGGCCCCGGTCATCCATCACCTTGGCCGCGGGTGCGGGTGCGGGGGTGGATTCGGCGTGGGCACGGCCCAGCGAAGCAGCGGCAGGCACGGCCGGTGCTGCCACGGCGGCGGGACGTACGTCGTGCACGACGTTGTGGGCGCTGCCGGTACCGCCACCGGCCAGCAGCGGCAGCTCCAGCGTGAAGCAACTGCCCCGGCCCGGCTCGCTGGAGACAGCGATGCTGCCGCCCATCCGGGCAGCCAGATCGCGCGAGATCGACAGTCCCAGCCCGGTGCCCCCATAACGGCGGCGGGTGCTGCCATCAGCCTGGCGGAAGGCTTCGAAGATGACCGCGGTCTGTTCGTCGGGAATGCCGATGCCGGTATCGGACACGGCGAACTGGATCCGCCCTGCCCCGGCACTGCGCACCTTCAACGACACGCTGCCGTGTTCGGTGAACTTGACCGCATTGGCCAGCAGATTCTTCAGGATCTGCTGCAGGCGCTGGCTGTCGGCCAGCAATTGGGCCGGCGCGTCCGGCGCGGCGCTGATCTCCAGGCTCAGGCCCTTCTGCACGGCCATCGGCTCGAAGGTTTCCTTCAGGCGCTGCAATACGCTGGACACCGCGAGGTTTTCTTCGACCAGCTCGACATGGCCAGCCTCGATCCGCGACAGGTCCAGAATGTCGTTGATCAGCGCCAGCAGGTCGTTGTTGGAGGAATGGATCGCCTGGGCGTACTTGACCTGCTCGGCGGTCAGCGTGCCGTCCTTGTTGTCGGCCAGCAGCTTGGCCAGGATCAGCGAGCTGTTGAGCGGGGTGCGCAGCTCGTGGGACATGTTGGCCAGGAATTCGGATTTGTAGCGCGAACTGGCCTCCAGTTCGGCGCTGTTCTGCACCAGCTGCGCCTGGGCCAGCAGCAGGGCCTGCTGGCGCGACTCCAGCTCATGGGTGCGCTCTTCGAGCTGCACATTGGTCTGTTCCAGCTCGGCCTGCTGCTGCTCCAGGTTGGCCTGGGAATGCAGCAGGCTGCGGCTCTGCTCTTCCAGCTCCTCATTGGCCACGCGCAGCTCTTCCTGCTGGGTCTGCAGCTCTTCGCTCTGGCGCTGGGTTTCCTCCAGCAGTTCCACCAGCTGCGCATTGAGCAGCGCCGCGCGCAGCGCGATGCCGATCGGCTCGGCGCACTGCAGCAGCAGCGCCATCTCCAGGCCACGCGCAGGCGAGACACCTGCCCGGCCCAGCTCGATCACGCCGATCACCACGCCATCGGCGGTGATCGGCCCCAGCAGGCGCTGGTGCACGGTAGTGCGGCCCAGGAGGGTATCGATATCCAGCGGGCTGTCACTGTCCTCCAGCCGGCGCGCGCGGCCTTCGCGGATGATCTCGCCCCATTGCCCGGTATGCGCCGGCAGCGTCTCCGGCAGCTGCGAAGGCAGCGCGGCACCACCGACCAGCACCAGCCGCTCGCCCTGCAGGCGATACATGGCGCCGACATCGGCATTGAGCTGCGCGCACAGCGCGCGCATGGCCGCATCGGCCAGTTCACGCGGGGTAGGATCGCCCTGCAGGCTGGTGCCCACCACGTTTTCGCCGGCCTGCAGCCACAGCGCATCGGCCGCTTCACGGCGCGCACTGATGGCCTTCATCACGGTCAGCGCCATCATCAGGAAAGCAACGCCGCCGATGCTGCGGTTGACGAAGGAGAACGCCGAGTTGCTGCTGGACGGGGCCACGTTGTAGCCCACCGCAAGCAGGATGCAGGACCCGATCGCCACCAGCAGAGGCACTTCCATCCGGCGCTGGAACAGCGTGATGCCGACCGCCATGAAGTAGGTCAACCAGACCGCGTAGCCCAGCGGCACCACCATCTCCGTGCCCAGCGTGGCGGCCATCAAGGCGGCCGACGCCAGCCAGATCCAACGGTCACGGGCGGTAGGCGCAGAATTCATACCGTGTTCCAGCTCAAAAGGGGCCTGATGGTACCCGAAGCGGTAAACGGGTGTTAAGCGCCAGAAGTCAGCGTGTTTGACGCACGTTCTTGACACTTTCTTCACATGGACGCCCCTACGGTTCGGTCCCTTATCGGGGGAGTCGATAACCGTCGTGGTCCAGGCCGTATCCAGCGTTGCACCGCTCGCCGACGAAAGCCGGCAGCTGAAGCTGTTGATCGACAACGTGAGCGATCACGCGATCTATCTGCTCGATACGCAGGGCAGTATCTGCAGCTGGAACCGTGGCTGCGAACGGGTCAAGGGCTATGCCGCCGAGGCCGTCATCGGCAGGCACGTCAGCCTGTTCTATACCCCCGAAGACCAGCAGCTGGGCGTCCCTGAGCAGGCGCTGGCGTACGCGCGGGACCATGGCCGCTTCGTCGGTGAAGGCTGGCGGGTGCGCTGCAACGGCGAGCGGTTCCGCGCCGGCGAGGTGATCGAACCTGTCCGCGAAGACGGCTGCCTGCTCGGTTTCGTCAAGGTCACCCAGGATGTCACCGAACGCTACCAGGCCCAGCGCCTGCTGCAGGATGCGCAGCGCGCGCACGTGCAGCAGCGCCAACTGGACAATGTGGGCCGGCTGACCCGCGGCCTGGCCCATGAATTCAACAACCTGCTGACCACCATCGGCAACGCCCTGGATCTGATCGCCCTGCGCCCCGGCGCCGACGGGCGTACCCAGGAGCTGGTGGACCTGGCCCATGCCGCCGCCGACCGCGGCTCGCTGCTGACCCGCCAACTCTTGGCCTTCTCCGCTGATCAGACGCTGGTGCGCGAGCCGATCGTGGTGCAGGACTTCCTGCTCGATGCCCTGCCCGTACTGCGCCGCGCCTGCCCGACGGGCATCGAGGTGCAGCTGGATCTGACCTCGGATCTGCCCCCGATCGTCACCGATGGCGTACAGTTGCACAGCGCCGTGTTGAATCTGGTGCTCAATAGCGGCGAAGCGATGCCCCAGGGCGGCACGGTCACGATCACGGCCGAGGTCGAACAGCGGCTGGCGCCGGATCTGTCCCAGCCCATGCGCCGCCACTATGTCGCCATCGCGGTGACCGATCAGGGCAATGGCATGCCCCCGGACATCGCCGAGCGCGCCAGCGAGCCGTTCTTCACCACCAAGGAAATCGGCAAAGGCAGCGGACTGGGGCTGAGCCAGGTGTTCGGCTTCGTTTCCCAGTGCGACGGCTTCGTCGACGTACAAACCGCCCCCGGACGCGGGACCACCGTCCGTCTGTTGTTACCTGTCATTGAGGAAGTCGAGCATGTCTGAGCCCCTACGCGTATTGATGGTCGAAGACCAGCAGGACCTGCGTGAACTGATCGGCCAGGCGCTGCAGGACTTCGGTATCGAAATCCACACCGCCGACGACGGCCCGGCCGCGCTGCGGCTGATGCAGGACCCGGGCGGGTTCGATGTGGTGTTCAGCGATATCAGCATGCCCAACGGCATGAGTGGTGTTGAGTTGAGCGAGCATGTGGCCGATGTACTGCCCAATGCGCGCATCATCCTGGCCTCCGGTTACGCCCGCTCGCAGCTGCCGCCGCTGCCCGAGCATGTCGAATTCCTGCCCAAACCGTATCGTCTTCGCCAGCTGGTGACGTTGCTGCAGTCACCGGTCGCGCCCTGCTGAGCGAGCGCAATGCCGCCAGCGTGAACGCTTCATCCGCGCCGCTCATGCTTCACATCGGTTCTGCATTCCACTGGGGATAGTCGTGGTGTAGTCGGAACAGGGCGCGGTAGATGCTGGACAGAAGTGATGATGTAGATCGGATGGCGCTGATCGAAGCGCTCAACGTGATGGACCCTGCGTTGGGTACTGCGCTGGACCCGATCACCGAACTGGCGGCGTTTACCTTCGGCGTTCCGATCGCGCTGGTGTCCATCTTCGATGCCGAGCACCAGCACATCATCTCGCGCGTCGGCCTGACGCTCACCCGCAACGAACGGCACGCATCGATCTGCGCCTGGGCGTTGGGCGCCAGCGACGTGCTGCAGGTGACGGACCTGCGCCTGGATTCGCGTTTTGCCGACAATGCCCTGGTGACCGGCCCGCAGCAGCTGCGCTTCTACGCCGGCGCCCCGCTGGTTACCAAGGCCGGCATCGCACTTGGCACACTGTGCATCATGGGCCGTGAGCCCCGTCAGTTGTCGGCCGAAGAACAGCTGCAGCTGCAGACGCTGTCACGGGTGGTGGTCGCGCAGATGGAGCTGAAGATGTCGCTGGGCCGGCGCGAGCAGATCAGCGGCCTGCCCAATCGGCAGCAGTTCCAGGCTGACCTCAATGCCCTGTCCCGCCGTGGCCAGGCGCATGCATTCACCGCCGTGCTGCTGGATGTATTCGATCTGCAAAGTGCCAACGAGGCCGGCCAGGCGCTGGGCATGAAGCCGGTGGAAACCTTGCTGCGCCAAGCGGCGCTGCGGGTGCAGGACGTGCTGCGCGATATCGCACAGGTCTATCACGTGGGGGTGACCCGCTTCGCCTTCCTGCTGCCGGACCACTCGCATCACCAGACCGAAGCACTGCTTGACCGCCTGCGCGTCCGCATGCGCCGGCCGCTGATGGCTGGCCGCATTCCGATGTCGCCGCAGTTCCATGCCGGTGTATGCGACTTCCTCCCCGTACCGGGCCAGACCGCGGATCTGGTCCGCAAATGCCTGGTCGCCATGCACCACGCCATCCAGACCGATGCCTGCCTGTGCTGGTACTCGCAGGAACGCGACGATGCCCTGCGCCGGCGTTACCGCTTGGCCTCCGACGCCGGGCGCGGGCTGGCCCAGCACCAGTTCAGCCTGGTGTACCAGCCACGCTTCGATCTGCTCGACGGGCTGCCGGTATCGGCCGAGGCGCTGCTGCGCTGGACCCACCCGATGCTCGGCCCGATCAGCCCCGGCGAATTCATCCCGGTGCTCGAGCGCACCGCGCTGATGCCCGCGATCAGCCGCTGGGTCATCGATCACGCCCTGGCCCAGGCCGCGCAATGGCAGGAGCGCGTGCCCGGCTTCAGCCTCTCCATCAATCTTTCCCCGCGCGACTTCGATGATCAGTGTGTATGGAGCGTGCTGTCCGAGCGACTGCACGCCTACGGGCTCGCCCCCGGCCTGATCGAGATCGAGATCACCGAAGGCCAATGGCTCAATCACCACCCCGCGGCGTTGCCGCAACTGCGCGACATGGCGGCGGCCGGCGTGCCCATCGCGATTGACGACTTCGGCAGCGGCTACAGCAATTTCGGCTACCTCAGCGAGGTGCCGATCAGCCACATCAAGATCGACCAGACGCTGGTCACCGGGCTGGCGCACTCACGCACCGCGCGGCTGAAAGTGGAGGCCATCATCAAGCTCGCGCGGCAGCTCGGGTATCGCACGGTGGCCGAAGGCGTGGAGAACGAAGCCGAACTCTCGCTGCTGCGGCTGTGGGGCTGCGACGAAGCACAGGGCTATCACCTCGCGCGCCCCATGCACCCTGACGCGGTGCTGCAGCTGGTCAGTGGCTGCCGCGCGGGTCCCTTGCCGGATGCCGGCTGAGACCCCGCGACGCGATCGGCAGCCCGGGCGATAATGGCCAGCCCGCCTGCCTCGCTGCCAGACCATGACCGATCTCACCCCGCTGCCCACCCTGCCGCTCGGCCATTACCGCCATTTCAAAGGCGGCAACTACGAGGTCATCGGTATCGTCCGCCATAGCGAAACGCTGGCGCCGATGGTGCTCTACCGGCCGCTGGATTCGCAGGTCGGCCTGTGGGTGCGCCCGTACGAGATGTTCGTGGCACAGGTGGAGGTGGAGGGGCAGTGGCGGGCGCGTTTTTCGCCGGTTGAAGCAAGCGACTGAAAGGCGACCGGTTCGCCCATTCCGTGCGATCAGCTCAACGCGGCCCCACGCCCATCCACCAGTTCACGCAACCGCGCCGTCACCGCGCGGAACTGCGCCGGCAGCGTCGCGGCATCCAGTGCATCGACCTGGCGCGACAGCAGCGCCAGCGCCTCGGCCATGCTGACCACCGCCTGCCCTGCCTCACCCTGCGCCTCCTGGACATCCAGGTGCGCGCCGATCACACCGGCCAGCACCTCGAAGGCTTTCACCGTAGCGCCATCGAGCCTGGAGGGATTCGGATCCAGCGCGCACAGGGTGCCGTGAAAACCGCCGTCGCGGCGGAACATCGGCACCGAAATGTAGCTTTCGAACCCGTACAGCGCCGGCGTGGGATGGCTCGAGAAGACCGGGTGGGTGCTGGCCTGATCGAACTGCACCAGATGGCGATGTTCGCGGATCTCATCGCAGATGGTGGTTTCCAGCACGAGGTCATCGCCGGGTCGCAAGCCAAAATCAAGACGATCCTGCACGGCGCAGGCGGTCCAGCGGTCTGCAGTGACGCGCGCCACCGCGACGAAGCGCATGCCGGTCATCGCACTGGCCAGTTCCAGCATGCCCGGCACCGCCGGCATGGCCATCAAAGCGGCCACGTCATCCAGGCGCGGATCCGTGGAATGGGCAAGCGATGCCGCCGGCGCCATGCCGGGACCATCATCGTCCAACGGGTTGTCCAGCGCGGCAAGCCGACGGTTGAGCACCTTCGCGTTGACCTCGTTGAACAGGCCGCGCACGGCGGCCGACAACGCCCTGGCATCGGCAATGGCACCGACGAAATGGATACCCTCCCCGACCAGGCGGATCTGCTCCACGCCGTGATCCACCCGCAGCAATGGCCACGCCAGACGGTGCAGCATGCGCATCCAGTCATTGCGTGGGGTGTCATCCAGCAGCGCGGTCACAATCACGCGCTGCGGCGCCCTGCCCGCTTGCGGACCGGGCAGATCAAAACCGATGAGGGCGGGAAAGCCCGGACGGGTGGACATCGCAACAACCTCTCTGGCGGCACCGCGCAGCCATCGAAGGGGTGGCTTTGGAGCGAAATTGTCGCATGAATGGGCGAGACCGGCCGTGATCGGCTGCCGATCCGGCCCGGAGGCGGACCGCTGACGCTATCATCCAACGGACGCCCCCTCCAACGACAAGGACGTTTCGATAGGGGCCTGCTTGGGCTGTTGTGGATCTTCGTTCCGTTCGCCATCTTCGGGATCAAGGGCCTGCTGCGGCAGCTCGTGGCGGAGCAGCGACGGACCAATGAGATTCTCAGCCGCGTCCACGGCGACCGTATTCCGCCACCCGCGCCCGAACCGCAACCGTTCAGGGTCGCGCCGTATCCGTGAATGGGAGCGATAAGCAGCGTCCGCCTGGGTTACACGGCGGCGTCGGCGGTGTGACCAGCGGGGGTGCGAATCCAGCGTTCCATGCGCCCCACTGATTAATGTTGCGCCGCAGCAGTACAATGCCGCGCTTCCCCGATCGACGCCGCCGCCTGCATGAGCTCCTCCTCCGTCCCTCTGGCCGCCCGGCTCTCGCCGCGCGAGCGCACTCTGATCCTGCTGGCCTTGTCGCTGGGCGGCTTCGCCATCGGCACCAGCGAGTTCGCCAGCATGGGGCTGATGCTGGAAATCAGCCGCGGACTGTCCATCAGCGAGACCCAGGTCGGCCACCTGATCAGTGCCTACGCCGTCGGCGTGGTGGTCGGCGCACCGGTGCTGGCCTTCGCCGGTGCCGGCTTCGCCCGCCGCAACCTGCTGCTGGCACTGATGGGGTTCTATGCCATCGGCAACCTGGCCAGCGCGCTGGCGCCGAACTACGGCACGATGCTGCTGGCCCGCTTCGTCGCCGGTCTGCCGCATGGCGCGTATTTCGGCGTAGCAATGCTGGTGGCTGCGGCGATCAGTCCCCCGGCCCAACGCGGCGCGGCGGTATCGAAGGTGCTGCTCGGCCTGTCCGTTGCCATCCTGGTCGGCAACCCATTGACCACGTGGCTCGGCCAGCAGCTCAGCTGGCGCACTGCGTTCGCGGTGGTCAGCGTGCTGGCGATTGCCACCGTGGTGATGATCGCGCGCTTCCTGCTGCCCGATCCGGATGAAGTCCGCACCTCGCCGATGCGCGAACTGCGCGCCTTCAACCGCACCCAGGTGTGGCTGGCGCTGGCGATCGGCTCGGTCGGTTTTGCCGGCATGTTCTGCGTGTTCACTTACCTCGCCCCGACCCTGGTGCAGGTCACCGGCCTGGCCGAATCGTGGATGCCGCTGGCCGTGGGCATCTTCGGTATCGGCGCGATCATCGGCAACGTAGCCGGTGGCTGGCTGGTGGACCGCTTCCAGTTCCGCGCTGCGGCGGTGGTGCTGGTGTGGTCGATCCTGGTGCTGCTCGCCTTCCCGCTGGCCGCGCAGTCGGTGTGGAGCGTGTTCCCGATGATCATCGCCGTCGGCACCATGGGCGCCCTGGCGGCCGTACTGCAGACCCGCCTGATGGATGTGGCCGGCGAAGCGCAGACGCTGGCGGCCGCCTCCAACCACGCGGCGTTCAACACCGCCAACGCACTGGGCCCGTGGTTCGGCGGCATGGCGATCGGCGCCGGCTTCAGCCCGGCGGTGACCGGTTACGTCGGCGCCGCCACCGCGCTGGGCGGCCTGCTGCTATGGGGCGTGGCGATGCTGGTGGACCGCCGCTCGCGCAGCGTGCCGGTGCTGCAGCAGTAAGCGCACCGCCAGCCCCGTCGGCCAATTCGAATCCCTGCCCAGGCAGGGATTTTTTTTATTTCCCCTATCATGGGCATCCGATCAAACCGCGCCACCCGTGCTGTTCCGGCCACGGCCGCAACGATGGCCGCACCTGGATACACCGATGACGTACGAATGGGCCCCGAGCGACTGGGGTCAACGCCTCACGCGATCACCGCACTGGCACCTGCGCCTGGAAGACGACCAGCTGGTCCTGACCGTTGACGGTCGCCCCTGCCCCGCGCCGCTGGAGGCACTGCAGGTGCACCCGCGTCTGCCCTGGGCACGGCTTACCCTGCAACGCGACGGGCATGCCCCGCTGACGCTTGGCGGCTTGAACACGGCTGCGGCTCGACAGTTGGCCTGCACCTTGGCCGAGCTGCGCGGTGAACAGCGCCAGCGCGACCATGTCGCTCTGTTCCAGCAGGCCCACGCCGCGATCCAGCGCTGGCTTGGCCAGGTGCAGACCGCCACCGAACGGGCCGACGAGGAAGCGCTGTGGCTGACCCACGAGCAACAGCAGGCGCTGCTGCAGGCGCGCCCCACCCTGCCACTCGAGGAAGAGGCGCTGTGGGCGGTGTTCGACAATGCCGCACTGCGCAGCCAACTCGACGGTGATCCCGCTGCGATCGAAGCAACCTTGATGCGGTGGCTGGCCGACTGGCCAGCGACGTGGGCGCGCCGCAATGAGGCGCATCAGGTGCGCGAGCGGATGGCCAGCCGTGCGCTGCTGGATCACGTGGAAAGCCGCCCGCTCACCGATGAGCAGGCCCGCGCGGTGATCTGCTTCGACAACCGCGTCCAGGTGGTGGCCGCAGCGGGTTCGGGCAAGACCTCGACGATGGTGGCCAAGGCGGCGTACGCGATCGAACGCGGGCTGGTCGCGCCCGAGCGCATCGTCATGCTCGCCTTCAACAAGGAGGCCGCCACGGAACTGCAGGCACGCGCCGATCGCGCGTTCCATCGCCTCGGCCTGGGCGAGGTCCGGGTGGAGGCGCGTACGTTCCACGCGCTGGGCCGGCACATCATCGCCCAGGCCACGGGGCGGATGCCGCAGGTGCCGGAGTGGGCCGTGGATGCCACGCAGGGCTTCCACCGGCTGGCCGAGATCATCGACCAGCTCAAGGATCGCTCCCTCCATTTCCGTACCCAGTGGGACCTGTTCCGGCCGGTGTTCGGCCGTGATCTGCCCGTTGCCGGCGGGCCGCTGGAGGCAGAGGAATGGGACAAGGATGGGCAGGTCTACGTGCGTACGCTTCAGGGCGAGCGCGTGCGCAGCATCGAAGAATGCGTGATCGCGGACTGGCTGTTCTACAACGGCGTGGATTACGCCTATGCCCGGCGGCACGCCTTCGATGCCGGCACGGACGAATACCGCCAGTACCGGCCGGATTTCTGCTACCCCGGCATTGCGCTGAACCACGACCACCTCGCCCCGGAGGGACACGGCCAATCGCCGGCGCCTCCAGCTGGCCATCAGCGCTCCCACGGCACCGACCGGATCGAGACCACCTCGCACGAACTGCGCACGGGCGAACTGTTCCTGCGGCTGGGCGATGCGCTGTCGCAGCGCGGTCTCGAACTCGACCCGAATCCCGACCGCGAACTGCCCGAGGGCGGCGCGACACCAATGCCGGATACCGACCTGATCGGCCTGGTCCGGACCTTCATCAGCCACGCCAAGAGCAACGGCCTGCACGTGCAGGACATGGTCGAGCGGCTGCGTCGGCTGCCCGAGGATCACTTCAAGCACCGTTACCGCCTGTTCCTCGAGCTGGTCATTCCGATCCTGGACGGCTGGGACGATGCGCTGGTCGCCGAGGGCGGCATCGACTTCGAGGACATGCTCAACCAGGCTGCCGAGCACCTGGAACAGGGCCGCTATGTCGCCCCGTTCGATCTGGTGATGGCCGACGAATTCCAGGATGCCTCGCGCGCCCGGGCGCGTCTGTGCCGCGCGCTGGTGCAGGCGCCTGGCAAGCATCTGTTCGCGGTCGGCGACGACTGGCAGTCGATCAACCGGTTTGCCGGCGCGGACGTCTCGGTGATGACCGGCTTCCTGGACTGGTTCGGCCCGGGCCAGGTGCTCAAGCTTGAACAGACGTTCCGCTGCCCGCAGGCGCTGTGCGATGTTTCCAGTGCGTTCGTGTCACGCAATCCAGCGCAGATACCCAAGCAGGTCCACTCGCTCACCCCGGCGTATGGCGCGGTGCTGCAGGCCTTCCAGGTGGCCTCGCGCGACCGGCTGGCCGGCGCGGTCGAGCAGTATCTGGCCCAGTTGCACCAGCAGTTGCTGACAGGTCAGGTGCCACCAGGCCATGACGGCAAGGTCACGGTATTCGTCCTCGGCCGCTACAACGCAGACCGCGCGATGCTGCCGACCACATGGCGGGCACGCCATGGGCAGCACATGGAGGTGAGCTTCCTCACCGTACACCGGTCCAAGGGCATGGAGGCGGACTACGTGATCCTGCCCGGCATGCTGGATCGCCGCTTCCCCAATGCCCGCGCGGATGACCCCGTACTGGCGCTGGCGATGCCGGACGGCGATGCGTACCCGCTGGGTGAGGAACGCCGGTTGTTTTACGTCGCGCTGACGCGCGCGCGCCGTTCGGTGGCGATGTTCACCGTGCAGGGCAAACGCTCGGCGTTCCTGACCGAACTGGTCAACGACGGCGCGGTACGCGTGACATCCATGGCCGGTGAAACGATCCACGAACAGGCCTGCCCTGCCTGCAAGGTGGGCGTGATCGTGCCGCGCACCGGGCCGTATGGCGCGTTCCAGTCCTGCTCGGCGTATCCACGCTGCGAATACAAGCCGCCGAAGACAGGGGGCCATGCCGGCTTGCGTACGGTCGCGGGGGCCTGAGCGATGCGCTACCGCTGCATGCGCAGCGCCTCGACCACCAGCGCGAAGGCGGGAGAATGCTGGCGGCGGCTGGGGTAATACAGGTGGTAGCCCGGGAACGGCGGGCACCAGTCCTCCAGCACGCGCACCAGGCGCCCCTGCGCCAGGTGGGGGGCGAACTCGTCTTCCGGCAGGAAGGCGATGCCCAGGCCGTCCAGCGCGGCCAGCACCATGTGCGGCGAGGTGTTGAAGGTCAGCTGTCCATCCACACGCACGTTGACCGCACGCCCCCGGCGTTCGAATTCCCAGGCATACAGCCCGCCACGGGTCGGGAACCGCATGTTGATGCAGCGGTGCGCCGTCAGTTCGGCCGGCACCGTGGGCACGGGCCGGGAGGCGAAATAGGCTGGAGAGGCCGCCGCCGCCATCCGCAGCGGCGGGCCGATCGGTACGGCGATCATGTCTTTGTCGATGCTCTCGCCCAGGCGCACGCCGGCATCGAAACGGTCGGCAACGATATCCCGGAGCCCATAGCTGACATCGAACTCGATGCCGATGTCCGGGTAGTCCTGCAGCAGCGGCGTCAGCCTCGGCAGCAGAAGGGTCTTCAACGGAAAATCGCCACTGGTCAGCCGCACCAGGCCCGCGGGTTTGTCGCGCAGCTCGGTCAGGGCATCCAGCTCAGCCTCGATCTCATCGAACCGGTTGCCGATCGCCGCCAGCAATCGCTCCCCGGCGGCGGTGGCTGACACGCTGCGCGTGGTGCGGGTGAGCAGGCGTATCTCAAGCCGTTCTTCCAGGGCCTTGAGGGCTTGGCTCAGTGCCGAGGGAGTCACCCCGAGCACACTGGCCGCCCGCGTGAAACTGCCCTCCCGGGCGACCGTGACGAAGGCGAGCAGATCATTGAGGTTGCGGCGTGCCATGGGCGCAGTCTGCCACGGCGGATTGATTAGTAAAGCTGCATACCCCCTTCTTCATTCGTTATCTAATCAACGCCCTGCCGCCCCGGCAGACTGGTCCGGCCTCCCCACCTCTCTCTGGACGCCGATGAACAAGACCCTGGCGCTGTTGGCGCTGCTGATCCTTCCCTTGCTTGCCTCAGGAGCCGACATGTCCCACGGCGCAGACAACTTCTACACCAGTGACCAGGTGACCGTGCAGAAGGTCACGTTCAAAAACCAGTACCGCATGCAGGTCGCCGGCAATCTGTTCGTGCCCAAGGCACTGGACCGTTCCACCCGGCACGCCGCGATTGTCGTCGGTCACCCGATGGGTGCGGTAAAGGAACAGAGCGCCAACCTCTATGCCACCCGCATGGCCGAGCAGGGCTTCATTACCTTGTCGCTGGATCTGTCGTTCTGGGGCGAAAGCGAAGGTGAACCGCGCAATGCAGTGTCGCCCGACATCTATGCCGAAGACTTCAGCGCCGCCGTCGATTTCCTGCGCGCGCAATCGTTCGTGGACAAAGACCGCATCGGTGCCATCGGCATCTGTGGCAGCGGCAGCTTTGTGATCAGTGCCGCCAAGATCGACCCGCGGATCCAGGCCATCGTCACGATCAGCATGTATGACATGGGCGGCGCCAACCGCAATGGATTGGGCCATGCCGTCACCGTGGAACAGCGCAAAGCCGCCATCGCCGCTGCCGTCGCCCATCGCGATGCCGAATTCGCCGGCCAGCCGCCCCGTTACACCAGCGGCTCGGTGCATCGGATCGATGCGGATTCCTCGCCGATCGAACGCGAGTTCTACGATTTCTACCGCACGCCGCGGGGTGAGTACACGCCGGCCGGTTCGTCGCCCGAGCTGACCACGCACCCTACCCTGACCAGCAACCTGAAATTCCTGAACTTCCATCCGTTCGCAGATATCGAGACGATCTCGCCGCGCCCGATGCTGTTCGTCACCGGTGAGACCGCCCATTCGCGGGAGTTCAGTGAAGAGGCCTTCCGCCTGGCCGGGCAGCCCAAGCAGCTTGTCGTGGTGCCGGGCGCCGGCCATGTGGACCTGTACGACCGGGTGGACCTGATCCCATTCGATACGTTGACGCAGTTCTTCCGCGCCAACCTGCATTGAACCGGCATCAGGACGTGCTCGTGCCCTCACCGCCGGTGAATGCCACCGCCCGCCAATGGGGCGGCGTGCTGGCGATGTCCCTCGGTGCGTTTGCCCTCGTGGCCGCCGAGTTCATGCCGGTGAGCCTGCTCACTCCGCTGGCGCGCGATCTGCACGTCAGCGAGGGGCAGGCCGGTCAGGCCATCGCCGTCTCCGGCGCCTTCGCACTGGTCACCAGCCTGATCATCGCGCCTCTCGCCGGCGGGGTCGATCGCAAGCGGCTGCTGCTCGCGCTTACCGTGACCATGATGCTGTCGGCGACGCTCGCCGCATTGGCCCCGGACTTCACCACCTTCATGGTCGGGCGCGCGTTGATCGGCATCGCGATCGGTGGCTTCTGGTCGATGTCGGCGGCCACTGCCATGCGCCTGATACCACCACACCAGGTGCCGCGCGCGCTGGCGCTGGTCAATGGCGGCAATGCCCTGGCCATGGTGGTGGCGGCACCGCTGGGAAGCTACTTCGGTGCCGTGGTCGGCTGGCGCGGCGCGTTCTTCCTGCTGGTGCCCGTGGCCTTTGCCGCCCTGCTGTGGAAGATGGCGACGCTGCCGCGCATGCAGGCAACCGGTGCGCCCGCCTCATGGAACGTGCTCGGGCTGCTCCGGCACCGCGTTGTGGCGCTGGGCATGCTCGCCACCTGTCTGTTCTTCATGGGGCAGTTCGCACTGTTCACCTACCTGCGGCCCTATCTGGAGACAGTGGGCGGCATCACCGTCTCGACGCTGTCGCTGATCCTGCTGATGATCGGCGGTGCCGGGGTGATCGGCACCGTGTTGATCGAGCCGTTCGTGAAGAACTGGCTGTATGCCACCTTGATCGTGCTTCCGTTGCTGATGGCGGCGTTGGCCCTGGCCCTGGCATTGGCGGACCCGGCACTGCCGCTGACGGCGATACTGCTTGGCCTGTGGGGTCTGTTCGGCACCTCGGCACCGGTTGCGTGGTGGACCTGGCTGGCCAGGACGCTGCCACGCGATGGAGAAGCCGCCGGTGGGCTGATGGTGGCCGTTGTACAGATGGCGATCGCGCTGGGCGCCACCCTGGGCGGCGTGCTGTTTGACGGGCTCGGCTATCGCGCCACGTTCATCGCCAGCGCCGGGGTGTTGATGGCTTCGATGTGGGTCGCGGTGCTTGCCCGGCACGCCAGTCACCGCGGTGCCGCACTGGCGACATGATCATTGTCGTAGCGCCGGCGGCCACCGCTCAGCCGCGCGCAGCGGCCAGTGCAGCATCGATCTGCGCAAGCAACCCACGCCGTTCCGGCACGCCCGGCATCACCCGCACCAGGTTGCGGACCATCCGCAGGTCCTGTTGCCTGCCAAGCTGATCACCCAGCGCATGCAGCGCGCGCGCCTGGTGGCCCGGTCCTGTCCGTTTGACCGAGGCCGCGAGCGCACTGTCCAGTGCGGGCATCGCCTCCAACTGCATCCGCAGGCGACGCACTCTGCGCCGCCAGCGATGCAGGTCCTGCGGATCTGCGGTGCGGGCGGCGCGCTTCTCCGCCTTGGCAGTACGGCGTTCGCTGCGGGCCAGACCCTTGCGGAGATCGCGCGCACTCAGCGCGTCCCATGGCTGCGCCTGGAGTTCACCGGCGATACGCAGCAGCGCCGCGTGACGACGTGCAAACGCCGGGTCGCGCGCCAGCGCCCGGGCGAGCAGTACGTCGCGCCGCGCCATCAACCGCCTGCACACCTCCGCCCACGGCGGGGCGGGCTGCTGCGCGGCGAGGTGCTGGCAGGTCTCCACCACCACATGGGCATCGCGCAAGGCCGACAACCCGTGGCCGAGCCGGCGCAGGGCCGCGTCGGTCCGGGCGGTCTCAAGGTCGCTGCTCTCCAGCACGGCGAGCAGCGCGCGAAGGCGGCGTATCGTCTTGCGCGCCCGATGCACGGCATCGTGGACATCGGGCTGGAGCGCCAGCGCAGCGGCGATGGCCCTGCACTCACGGTCTGCCAGTGCGCGGGCGGCAGGGCCGATGGCGGGTGGCGACATGGCGGTTTCCCCCGGAGGCGTCGGGGGATTGTACCCATGCCGGCGGTCCGCCAGCTCAGCCCGGGTTGAACATCTGCCGCACGCCCCGAAGCAGCTCGTTCACACTGAACGGCTTGGGCAGCAACGACATGCCCTGCCCCAGGAACTCATTACGGACGGCCGCACTCTCTGTGTAACCGGTGACGAACAGCACCGGCAAATGCGGGCGCAATACCCGTGCTGCGTCGGCAAGCTCACGGCCGTTCATGCCCGGCAGCCCCACATCGGACAGCAGCAGGTCCAGCTCGCGGTCCGAATGCAGTTCCAACAGGGCCTGCTGTGCGTTGATGGCCTCAACGACCTGATAACCGGCCTCCACCAGCATCTCCCGGACCATCATGCGTACCGAATCGGTATCGTCCACCAGCAGAATCCGCTCGGCACTGCCACGGGTCAGCTGTGCGGGTGCCAATGTGTCGTGGGCCGCAGACTGGAGCTGCCCCTCGGGCAGCAGCAGCTCGATCTCGGTGCCCTCGCCCCGTTCGCTGGCAATGCGCGCACTGCCGCCGGATTGGCGCGCGAACCCATAGGTCATCGACAGCCCCAGCCCGGTCCCCTCGCCCTGCGGCTTGGTGGTGAAGAAGGGCTCGAATACCTTGGTCAACAGCTCCGCGGGTATGCCGACGCCATTGTCGAGCACGGTGACGGTGATGTAGTGGCCAGGCGCAAGCTCATGGTCGCGCTCGATCTGGGCACGTCCGGCGCGGATGCGGATCAGCCCCTGGCCCGCCAGTGCATCGCGGGCGTTGATGACCAGGTTGAGGATCACGTTCTCGAACTGGTTCGGGTCGGCGACCGCGATCAGCGGTTCAACGCCCAGTTCCAGCTCGAGTTCGATGTTCTCACCGATCGATCGCTGCAGCATGTCTTCCAGCGAGCGCACCCGCGCCACGACATCGAAGGTCTGCGGATCGAGCGGCTGTTTGCGGGCAAACGCCAGCATGCGCTGGGTCAGCGCGGCGGCACGGTGTGCCGAGCCCGTCGCGATCTCGACATAGCGCGAAGCCTTGTCCCATTTACCGCTGGAGGCGGCGATCTCGATCATGTCCAGCCCGGAGATGATCGTGGTCAGCAGGTTGTTGAAATCGTGCGCGATGCCGCCGGTGAGCTGGCCCAGCGCGTCCATCTTCTGCGCCTGCATCAACTCGATCTCGGTGCGCTCGCGCTCGGCGATCTGGAAGGCAAGCTCAGAGGTTGCGCTCTCCAGTTCCTGGCGCTGCTCGTTGGCGCGCGCATGGTGTTCGGTGGTGTCTTCGATCAGCACCAGGCCCTGCCCTGCGGCCTGGTACGGGGTCACCCGCCACTCGGTCATGCGCACGGCACCGCCGACCCGAAGGCTGAAGGTTCCCTGCCACCGTTCGCCTTCGGCCAGCGCGACTTTCAACGCACTGAGCGGGACGACCTGATCCTGCAGCAGCTGATCGAGTTGACCTGGCCCTGCCTGCTGGCCCAGCAGACGGGTGAACGCATCGTTGGCATCGTGTGCGTTCAGTGACGCATCCAGTACCGCGATCGGGGCATTGATATGGCGGAAAATCTCGCGGAACCGCGCCTCGGTTTCGCGCAGCGCCTCTTCGGCCCGGCGGGCGCGAAGCAGGCTGCGCAGCGTGGCCAACAACACATCCGGATCGACCGGATGGATCAGATAGGCATCGGCGCCGGCGTTCAGGCCGGTGATCATGTCACCGGTAGCGATGGATGCGGCAGAGACGTGTACCACCGGCAGCAACTGCAGCCGCGCGTCCTCACGCAGCTGGCGCACCACATCGAAGCCGCTCATGTCCGGCAGGTTCACATCCAGCACCAGCGCGCCGAAATCATGTTCGGCCAGGCGTTTGAGTCCCTCACCGCCGGTGCCCGCTTCCTCGACATGGAACCCGTGGTGCTCAAGTACGCGGCGCACCGCGTAACGGGTCGCCACATTGTCATCCACCACCAGGATGCGATCAGGACTGGGCATGCGTGGCCTCCGTGGCCAGTGTCAGCGGCAGTACGACATAGAAGTCCGAGCCTTTGCCGATGTCACTCTCAACCCCGACATGCCCACCCAGCAGCTCGGCAAATCGCTTGCACAGGGACAAACCAAGGCCGGTTCCGCGCAGGCGCTTCTGCAGCGGTGTATCCACCTGCACGAAATCCTCGAACAGGGTCGACTGGAGTTCGGCGGGGATACCGATGCCGGTATCGCGCACGCTGAAGCGCACGGCGCTCTCACCTTCCAGCCGGGTGGATACCACCACCTGGCCATTGGGCGTGAACTTCAATGCGTTGGAAATGAAGTTGCGCAGGATCTGCGCCAGCTTCTTGTCGTCGGTATAGAGCAGCGGCATGACCGGGGGGTCTTCGAATACCAGGTCCACCTGATTGCCTTCCACCAGCGGGCGGAACATGCCACGCAGCGCGGAGAACAGGTCCATCAGGTCGAACCAGGCCGGCGAAATGGTGATCCGCCCCGCCTCGATCTTGGCCAGATCCAGCAGGTCGTCCACCATCTCGCGCAGTTCACTGGTCGAGGCGCTGATGAAGCGCACCTGCCGACGCTGCTCCTCGGTCAGCGGGCCATCCATGCCGTCCTCCAACAGGCGCGTCATGCTCAGGATCGAGCCCAGTGGCGTGCGGAACTCATGGCTCATGTACGACAGGAACCGGCTCTTCAGCTCGGACACCTCGCGCAGTTGCTCGGCCTGCTCGTCCAGCTCGGCATACAAGGCGAGCACCCCCTGATTGGTTTCATCCAACTCAGCGCGCAGCGCATCGGCTTCCAGGCGCAGCCGTTGCAGCTCCTGATCATCGGGTGAAGCGCTCAATGCAGATCTCCAAGACGCAGGGCAACAATGCCGGCGTCATCCCGGCCACGATCGAAATCACGCTGCAGCACCGCCACGATCAATGCCGGGTGGCGGTGCAGCAGACCGGGGTAGTCACGCAGGCTCCAGCGCGCCTGCAGGCCATCACTATGCATGACCAGCAGCGTGCCTGCCGCCGCGTGAAAATGGAATGGTTGTGCCTTGCGGTACTGCACGCCCACGATACCCGGGTGTGAGGCCAACCCACGCGAACCGGTGGGCTCGCACAGGCTCGCGGCGATATTGCCGATACCGGCAAACTCCACCTGCAGGGTGGCCACGTCCACGCAGGCAACGGCCGCTGCACCGCCCCGGGTGCCGGACATGCCCGCGTGCAGGACGCCGATCAACGCCGCTGCGCCGCCCGCGGCCGTGTGCGCGACTGCCTCCACGCCGGCCCGCGACGCATCGGCGGCGGGCAGTCCATGGCCGAGGCCATCGATCACGGTCACCGCCACGGTTGGTCCGTCGGCGCGGATATGCCATGCATCGCCGCACGCCAGCTCGTGCCGCATCGGAATGCGCAGCGCGCCGTAGGCCACATCGATATCGCGTGGCGCACGGCTGGCGTAGATCCGCGCCACCACCACCGCGCCCTTGGCATCGGACCAGGCATCCAGCACGGTGGCCTGGCGCTGGATCGCACCGAGCCCCAGCCCTTGGGTGCCCCCGGTCGAGTAGCCGTCCGGAAGACACTCGGCCAGGGAAAAGCCCGGACCGGTGTCCACGGTGCACAGCTCCACACCGTTGCCGCCGCGGCCACAGACCACGGACAGATACATGCGTCCGCCGCGCCCATGCTTGAGCACGTTGGTCGCCATCTCCGTGGCCACCAACGCCGCGCGGCCGGCGTCCATTTCGTCCAGGCCGACATGATCGGCCAGCGCCAGCGCTTCGCGCCGGGCCTGTCCGACCTGGGAGGTTTCTTCGACCAGCACGACCCGCGTTACCTGCCCGGCGAAGTTCAGCTCCATTTGGTGATCGTGATGCGGGTGCCTTGCCCCGGCGCACTCTCCAGTTCGAATTCATCCACCAGCCGGCGCGACCCGGACAGCCCCAGGCCCATGCCCGAGCCGGATGACCAGCCATCGGTAAGGGCCTGCGCGACATCAGGGATGCCGGGGCCGTTATCGGCGAAGACCAGCCGGACGCCTTTGCGCAGGCCTTTCTCCACGACCTCCCAGTCCATGGTTCCGCCGCCGCCGTAGATCACGGCGTTGCGGGCCAGCTCGCTGGCGGCCGTGACCAGCTTGGTCTGGTCGATCAGACGCAGCTTGCAGGCCACGCAGATCTGGCGCGCGGCCTGGCGGGCCAGTACGACATCCTGCTCGATGCGGATCGGCAGCGAACCACTGGACGCACTCATGAGGCAGCTTCGTCTTCGTCGGTACGCTGCAGCAGCTTCATGCCCCGCTCCACATTGAGCGCGGTGCGCACGCCACTGAGCGTAAGGCCCAGCTCCACCAGCGTGATCGCCACGGCCGGCTGCATGCCCACCACGACCGTGGTGGCATCCATGATCCGGGCCAGCGACGAAATGGTGGCGATCATGCGGCCGATGAACGAATCGACGATATCCAGTGCGGAAATGTCGATCAGCACACCGCGCGCGGAGGTGCTGCGGATCTTCTCGGTGAGGTCGTCCTGCAGCGTCAGCGCGAGCTGGTCATGCATGTCCACCTGGATCGTCACCAGCAGCAGATCGCCCATCTGCAGGATCGGGATGCGCTCCATCTCAGCGGGCGGTCCGGGTGACGGTCTGACCGGTGCGCTTGAGCGCCAGCGCCAGTGCGTCGGCCAGATTGGCCTTGGTCACGATGCCCTGCAGGTCCAGCCCGAGGTGCACGATGGTCTGGGCGATCTGCGGTCGCACGCCGCTGATGATCGCATCGGCGCCCATCAGGCGGATGGCAGTGACGGTCTTCAGCAGATGCTGGGCCACCAGCGTATCCACGGTCGGCACGCCGGTGATATCGATGATGGCGATTTCAGAACCGGTATCCACGATGCGCTGCAGCAGCGACTCCATCACCACCTGGGTGCGCTGCGAATCCAGCGTGCCGATCATCGGCAGCGCCAGCACACCGTCCCACAGCTTCACCACGGGCGTGGACAGCTCGAGCATTTCTTCCTGCTGGCGCTGAATCACGTCTTCGCGGGTTTTCTGGAACACGCTGACCGTGTGCAGCCCCAGCTGATCGATCAGCTCGGAGATCGCCCACAGCTGGTCGCCCAGCTGCGCCGGGTCATTGGCATACCCCTGCTGGATCACGTCGAACAGCGGTCGCTTGAGCGAGAAGATGAAGCTCGCGGTCTCCGACGAGTTGAATCCCTTCAGCACGCGCTCGCGGGAAAGTTCTTCCAGGAAGCGGCGGATGTCCTGCCACTCCACGCGTGCGATCGAGCTGACGTCGGTGGCCGACACCGCATCGAGGAACAGGCGCCAGAATTCGCGGACCTGGCTGTCCAGCTCGCGGGACGACAGCCGGCCGTCCTGCGCCTGGCTGGAACCGGCCAGATTGCCGGCCCATGCGGCCAGCAGGGGCTCCTGATGGCTGCGGATGAGATCGATCGTGCGCTGCTGCAAAGCCGCCATGGAAAGGGTCCTGAAAGAAGGGATACACCGGGTGGGCTGGCGACCCATCACCGATATGAATGGGGGTCGCAATCTTCAAAGCTTAAATGAATTCAGGAAGATTGGGCATGACGGCAGATGCCGATGGCGTGAAGGTTCCGTGCACCTCCCTGACTCATTCAGATTGTTGCGATAGGCGGTGCGCGTACCGCCCCTCCATGGGCAGCCCGCCATAACGCATCAGGCCGCCCTAAGGCGGCCTGATGGTGGAGCGGTCAGCGCAGCAGCGCGAACAGGAGCAGCAGCGGAATCGGAATGCCGAGCATCCACAGCAGAATGTACTTCATGGTGTTTCCTCCCTTGGGATGATCAGGTTCACAGGTCGCGGCGACGGCCGCCCCAGGTAGCACTCAGGCTGGCAATGAAGGCACCGATGAGCAGCGTGATGAACAGCCACAGCGCAGCGTAAGCGGTGGCCTTGCGGGCATCGTCCGCCGCCTGCTTGGCCTGCTGCTTGGCGTTGTCCAAGGCCGCACGCAGGCGGGTCTGCACATCGGTCACGCGGGCCTGGGCTTCGGCCTGACTCATGCCCGTCTGTGCCGCCACCAGCTGACCCAGGTACTGCGTATCGGCAGGGTCCATGGTGTCGGACTTGAGGCTGTTGACGATGATGCGGTTGACCTCGGTGCGCACCTCACGACTGTCCGGACGGCGGTCTGCACCCGGCATCGGGCGCGGCGGCGGCGGTGCGCCATTGACTGGCGGTGCCGACAGTGCCGCTGCATCGGCCGGGCCGGCCGGCGGCGCGGGCTGCGCCGCGGTCGGGTTGGCGCGGAACAGCGAATCCACCCAGTACTGCACGTCCCCCTGGTCACTGCCCATCGCGGCCGAGCCCGCACCCGCGGCGGCGATACCACCCGCAGTGGAGGCTGCCGCACCTGCGGTAGCACCAGCCACCTTGGCACCGGCACCGAGAATGCCGCCGATCGCAGAGGTCAGCAGCGCGGCCGTCAGCAGCGTGGCCACGGCCCACGACACGAAACCATGCGCGGTATCGCGGAAGTAGGTTTCATCGCCGTGTAGGTTGCTCCACTTCGTGCGCAGGCGACCGGCCAGATAGCCACCCAGACCGGAGGCTGCGATGGCGGTGAAGGTCAACCAGGCAATGCTGGACCAGCCAAACGTCTCGGCCGTCACGCCTTCAAACGACCACGGCGAGACGGACGACAGGCCCAGGCCCACGCCGAGAATCACCAGGATCAACGAAAGCGCGGCCGCCGCAATCGCACCGGCCAGGATCGCACCCCATGACACGGCGCTGTCGCGCGGAAGATCCACCACCGGCGGTGGGGTGACCACGGCCACAGTCGCCGCAGCGACGGGCTCGGGGTGGGCGTAATCGCCTCGGGTATTCATAGCGTATGGCACTCCTTTTCATGCGCTGCGGACGCAGCTCGCATCGGCAGGCTGCGCTTCAGCTCGTGAAATATGCGAGACGCTGAAAACAAGACGGTGTGGACACCAGGCCTGATCAGACCCGCCGACCGAGCAGCATGATCACACCGACCAGCCCACCCAGCGCACCGACAGCCGCCAGTTCGATGGACGGCTCACGCAGCCGCAATGCCATCACCATGCACAGCACGCCCAATCCGATGATCACCGCGCCGATGGCGGCCGCACGCGCGGAGCCATAGAAGTGCGTGCGGCGGATCGGCTCGCTGACCGCTGGCTGCTGGCGTTGCCAGGTCGCCAGCGCCTGGTCGAATTCGCGCAGCAAGCGATCACGGCTCTGCAGATCGGCCGCACTCACCATCAGTGTCGCCCGGCCCGGCCGCACCAGTTTCAGATAGTCATCGGTGCCCCAGCTGGACAGCTCATCGAAGGGCACCGCATCGCGCCGCGAGAACATCAAACCGTCGGGCAGGACCATCACTTCGTTGCGCGTCGGGAACCCCTGGAAGGCCAGCAGCGGTGGCAGCACCAGGCATAGCATCGCCACCAGGATGGCGACGCCCACCGGGCCGCGATTGAGCACGATGAACATGAAACTGCCCGCCGCCAACGCGAATGCGAGCGGCACTGCCAGCTGGTGCCAGCGGGTGTAGACCGAGACTTGGATACCTTCCCTTGGCGTCACGATGACCTCCCTCCTTTATCGGCCCGCGGCCGAACAGCTCAGGCCACCATGGTCTTCGATGTCGTGCACAGCGGCAAATCCGCTGATATCAAAACGGTTATCAGCCTGCCATCGTCGCGCCTGTGAATATGCTGATGAACATGCGTACCAAGCGGCGATGAACTTTTACGACATTCACGTGGCAATAATCCCATTACGCCAGGGATGGCACGTGACCGGCCAGGGATGGCCTTTCAGCGGATGCAGTGGAACGGGGGCTGCATCGCCGGCGACTTGGCGCGTCCAAGGGGATTATCTGGAAGCACTCTCATGACACTGGCATTATCCGGTCGCGTTGTCGCGACCCTGTTCCTGGCCTCAAGCCTGTCCTTCGCCGCATCGGCGGCGACCAAGGCACCCTTTCCTGCCGAAGGCGTCTGGCGCGGCGAATTCACCATCGATGGCGACCCCATCCCCTTCAATTTCGAAGTGAAGGGCAAGCGCGCGCAGGACGCGACCTTCACCCTGCTCAACGGCACGCGTACGGACAAATTCAAGGTCACCCCGCGCGATGACGGGACGTTCTCGGTGAGGATGAACACCTACGACGCCGTCCTGGAAGGCAAGGTCTCCGAGGATGGCAAACACCTCGTGGGCCAGTACAAGGACCTGGTGCCCAGCCGCAACGGGGCGCGCAACCTGGCCTTCACCGCCGAACAGGGCGCGGCATGGCGCTTCGTCAAGCCCGGCCAGGACGAGGCGCCGGCGGCGGACCTCAGCGGCAAGTGGGCCGTGCAGACCATCGACAAGGCTGCCCGCCAGGACAAGCGCAACCAGGTGGCCCTGCTCAAGCAGGAAGGAAACCGCCTCTCGGGCGTGTTCATGACCGTCGTCGGCGATACCCGCGAGCTGGAAGGCACCGTACAGGGCAACCGCTTCTATCTGTCCGGCTTCAGCGGGCCGAGCCCGTTGCTGATCCGCGGCACGATCGATGAAGACGGCAACATCCAGGGCGCGTTCGGCAGCGGCATTTACAACGTGGTCAAGTTCGAGGCCGAGAAGAGCGACAAGGTGGAGCTGCCCGATCCGTACAAGCTCACCTTCCTCAAGGATGGCCAGGACCGCATAGATTTCAGCTTCCCCGATCTGCAGGGCAAGCAGGTCACGCTGCAGGACGACAAGTACCGCGGCAAGGTGGTGATTGTTGAAGTGATCGGCACCTGGTGCCCCAACTGCACCGACCAGACCTACTTCCTGGCGCCGTGGTTCAAGCAGAACCATCACCGTGGGGTGGAAGCGGTGGCCGTTGCCTTCGAGCAGGAAGACAACTTCGATTATTTCCAGAAGACCCTGACCACCTTCAAGGATTATTTCGACATCCGTTACGACATCGTGTTCGGTGGTATCGCCGACAAGAAAGTCGCCACCGAAAAACTGAAGGGGCTCAATTACATGGCCGCCTTCCCGACCACGATCATCATCGGCCGCGACGGCAAGGTCCGCGAGATCTATACCGGCTACACCGGCACGGTCACCGGTGAGTATCACCGGGATTACGTGACCCGCTTCAACAGCCTGCTTGACGGACTGATCGCCGAACCGGATCCGTACGCGGCCAGCGCCGCTGCTCCCGCCGCCCCGGCGACGACCGCATCACTGGCGGTCGCCCCGTAACCCGCTGCAGCGGCCAGCGCGTCTGGCCGTTGCTCACCCGCTCCTGCGCTGCCTGCCCGGCACGGCCTCTTCGTGATGCCGCGGGCGACTGCGCGCCACTGCCCAGAGAACTTCACATGCGTACTCCCCTGATACTCGCACTGCTTGCCCTTTCCAGCGCACCCGCCGTGGCGACCGCCGCGCCGGTGACCTATCAGCTCGACCCCACCCACACCGATGTGCTGTTCACCTGGAACCACAACGGTTTCTCCTTCCCGACCGGCCGCGCGGCGATCAGCAGCGGCACGCTCATCTACGATGCGGCCAAGCCCGCTGCGTCGCAGGTGCAGGTGGAGCTGCCACTGGCCGAGCTGGCCACCCACGTCCCGAAACTGGACGAGATCGTCAAGGGCGACAAGCTGTTCGATGTGGCCAAGCACCCGCAGGCCAGCTTCCGCAGTACCTCGGTGGTGTCGCAAGGCACCGGCCGCCTGAAAATCACCGGTGAGCTGACGCTGCATGGGGTGACCCGCCCGGTCGTGCTTGAGGCCACGCTCAACAAAGTGGGCGAACACCCGAGCCGCAAGGTGCCCACGATCGGCTTCAACGCCACGGCCGTCATCCGCCGCAGTGAGTTCGGCCTGACCGGGTTCCTGCCCAACATCGCCGACGAGGTGCAGCTGCGCATCACCACCGAGGGCCAGGGGGCGAAGGAGTGAGTCGCAGCCTTGCCCCGTGGGTTGCCGCGTTGCTGCTCATCCCGTTCGGCGCGGCCGCCGCCGATACCCCGAAGGTCGCACTCGATCCGCGCTTGGAAGCGCGCACCGACGGCACCCGTGAGCTGGTGATCGACGCCCGCATCGAACCCGGCTGGATTCTGTATGCCTCGGATTTCGAGCAACCGCAGATCGGCCCACGGGCAGCGCGGGTGACCCTGGCCGGTGGCGAACAGGCGCAGGGACCGCTGCGCTCGGTCGCGCCGCGCGAAGGGCACGGCCGCAGTTTCGCCGGCGAGTATCGCTATACCTACTTCAGCGAACGCGGTCAGCTGCGCCTGCCGGTCGCCGCCGGCACCGGACCGGTGAACGGCACCCTGCGTGCCCAGGTGTGCTTCGAGGAGAGCGGGCTGTGCGAGCTGGTCCAGCAGGAGATCGCCGCGCGTTGAGCGCGGCACCGCCATGTCCCGCCCTGTCCGCTCCCTTGCCCTGCTGGCCGCGCTGATCGGCGTTGCGGTACTGGCGCCGGTGTTCTCCGCCGATGCCCCGACCTACGACGGTGATCTCTCCGACAACCCACGCGCCCAGCTGGGCCGCCAGTTGTTCTTCGATCCCATCCTGTCGCGCGACCGCACGGTGTCGTGCGCCAGCTGCCACCAGCCTGCCCGCGCATTCGCCGATGACCGTGCGCTCAGCCTGGGCGTGGAAGGCCGTGTGGGCACCCGCAACACCCCCAGCGTGATGAACAGTGCCGGGCGCACCCGTTTCTTCTGGGATGGCCGCAGCGAAACCCTGGAAGAGCAGGCCCTGGCGCCGATCGCCAACCCGCTGGAAATGGACCTGCCGGTGGATCAGGCAGTGGCCCGGCTGCTTGCAGACCCGGCGTGGGTCGCGCGCTTCCAGGCGACCTACAACGCCGCACCCAGCCCGCGCACGCTGGGCCGGGCGCTGGGCGCCTACCAGAAGACCCTCAATACCGTGGACAGTCCCTACGACCGTTATGCACTCGGCCAGGAAGACGCGATCAGCGACGCGGCCAAGCGCGGCCGCCTGCTGTTCATCACCAAGGCACAGTGCGTGAGCTGCCACGCCGGCGAGGATTTCACCTCGGACCGCTTCAAGAACATCGGCATCTACAACGGCCGCGAGTTCAATGACGAGGGCCGCGGCGGCATCACCGGCGATCCCACGCAGAAGGGCGAGTTCAAGGTGCCCGGCCTGCGCAACGTCGCACTGACCGCGCCGTACATGCACAACGGCATGTTCAAGACCCTGCGCGAGGTGATCGTGTACTACAACGACCCCGGCAAGGTGATCGCCGATTCGATCGGCCGCGATGCACAGCTGCGCGATCCGCTGCACCTGACCGAAGCGGAGATCGACGATATCGAACAGTTCCTGCACACCTTGACCGATGACCGCTTCGCGTCGCGTGCGACGTCTTCGATGGCCTCCCCTCCATGACCTCTCCTGCTTCGCATCTGCCGGCGCTGCTGGCCAGCGTACTGATGCTCGCGCTGCCCCTGGCATCGCACGCAGCCCCGCCAACACCCCCCGCATCCGCCGGCCAGGCCGCGCCCGCCCTGCACTGGACCGATCTGGACGGCGCCCCGGCGGCGCTGGCGCAATGGCGCGGCCGCCCGGTGCTGCTCAACTACTGGGCCAGCTGGTGTGGGCCCTGCCTGAAGGAGCTGCCGGACCTGCAGCATTTCTCGCAGGCGCAGGCACCGCTGCCGAACGGCGTGCAGGTGGTCGGCATCGCACTGGACGACATCGAGGCTGCCAACGCCCTGCGCGACCAGCTTCAGCTCACCTATCGGCAACTGGTGGAGAGCGACGGCCCGCCCGGCAGCGCCGCCACGTTCGGCAACCGCATCGGGACACTGCCCTTCTCGGTGTTGATCGATGCGCAGGGCACGGTCCTGCAGGTCCACAACGGACCGCTGCATCCGGCCGATCTCGAGCGCTGGGCCGCTGCCGCGAGGGGGGCGCCGTGATCCACGCCCGGCGCATCGCCGCCGCGGCCGAACGCTGTTGTCCGGGTGCGCTGCCTCACCGCGCCTGATCCGGCGCTACCGCCGTTGCCTGCCCGCCGCATGCCCCTGCGCATCGGCCTTTCTTCTCCCTGGGGATCCTCCATGCTGTCCACGCACCATCGCCTGCCGTTGGCCCTGGCCATCGTTTCCGCGCTCTCCCTGCCCCTTGCCGCCCACGCAGCGCCGGAGACGAATGCCAGTGCCATCACCGCTACCAGCACCGCCACGCTCGATACGGTCACCGTGACCGGCACCCGCGCCCAAGGCCGCACCGTGCGCGAAAGCGCGGCACCGATCGATGTGCTGTCGGCGGAAGACATCCGCGCGGCCAACGCGACCAGCCTGCTGGATGTGCTCAACACCACCGTGCCCAGCTTCAACCTGCCGCTGGAAACCGGCGATCTGAACAGCATGGTGCGCGCCGGACAGCTGCGTGGCCTCAACGCCAGCCACGTGCTGGTGCTGGTGGATGGCAAACGCCGCCACGCCACCGCACTGCTGGGCGCCGGTGGTTTCGGCGGCGCCGCACCGGCCGATCTCGCCCTGATCCCCACCGGTGCGATCGAGCGCATCGAAGTGCTGCGCGATGGCGCCTCGGCGATCTACGGCTCGGACGCCATCGCCGGGGTGATCAATATCGTCACCAACAAGGCGGCGCGTGGCGGCAACGTCTCCTACCGCGATGGCACCTACTTCGCCGGCGATGGCCGTTCGCGCGTGGTGCAGGCCGATGTCGGCTTCGGCATCGGCGATGGCGGCTATCTGCATCTGGCCGCACAGCTGGATGATCAGCACGCCACCGACTACACCAGCCCCGCACGCGATACCTTCCTGTATTACTTCCCGCGCAACTCGGCCGGCACGGCGATCCGGCCCGGTGGCAACCAGGCCAGCAACCCGACGCTACCCGCCGGTGCCACGCCGGATCCGCGCGAAGCCACCCGCGACAACAACGCCTGGCGCAACCGCGGCATCCGCGCGTTCCGCACCAAGACCGCCACCGCCAATGCCAGCCTGCCCCTGGCGGCGACGGTAGAGGCCTACGGGCTGCTGACGCTGGCCCAGCGCGATGCATGGGCACCGCAGAACTTCCGCCAGCCGCTTCGCAACGAAGTGGTGCGGGCCATCGATCCGGATGGCTTCGCACCCACCGAGCACATCGACGAGAACGATGCCGCGCTGACGCTGGGCGTCCGCGGCCAGGCCGGCGAGTGGGATTGGGACCTCAGCAGCGGCTACGGGCGCGATGCGATGGACATCAACCTGCACAACAGCATCAACCCCACTTATGGGCTGGACAGCCAGACCGACTTCTATATCGGCGACCTGCGCTACAGCGCTTGGACCCACAATCTGGATGTGCGCCGCCGGCTGCAGACCGCGTGGCTGGCCGCGCCACTGGAGCTCAGCTCGGGTGCGGAGTACCGCGACGAGCGCTACCGGATCGGCGCCGGCGACGTGCAGTCCTATACCCATGGCGGGCAGCGGGTGCTGGATGGTCCGTATGCCGGCACCGTACTGGGCATCGGCCTGGGCGGCTCGCAGGCCCTGCCCGGCTATCGGCCGGAAGATGCGGTGGATGTCAGCCGCAACAGCGGCGCGGTGTACGTCGGCGTCGCTGCCGACCTGGGCGCACGCTGGCGGGTGGACCTGGCCGGCCGGCATGAGCGTTACTCGGATTTCGGCAGCGAGACCACCGGTCGCCTGTCCACCCGCTTCGCTGTGCACCCCCGGCTTGCCCTGCGCGGCACGATCAGCAACGGCTTCCAGGCACCTTCCCTCGCTGCGCAGGCCTACCGCAACACCTCCAATGGCAATTTCTACACCGACCACATCCTGCAGGCCGGCTCGCCGCAGGCCATCGCCCTGGGCGCGCAGCCACTGCGCCCGGAAACCTCGCGCAGCCTCAGCCTGGGGATCGTGGCCGAGCCGTGGCAGGGCGCGTCGCTGACCGTGGATGCCTACCGCATCGATGTGGACGATCGCATTGCCTTGTCCACCACGTTCCGCGAGGGCCTGTATCCCGGCTCCGGTGCGCTGGTCACCTCGGTCGGGCTCGGTGCCCAGGACGGTGTGCGCTACTTCATCAATGCCGCCAACACCCGCACCGAAGGCGTGGAGGCCACCCTGGAAGGCCGCTGGGATCTTGGCCGCGCCGGTGCCCTGCGCTGGACCCTGGCCAGCAGCCATACCCGCGCGAAGATCACCGGCCTGGCCCCCACGCCCGCGGTGCTGGCCGCCTTCAATGTGCCGGTGTTCAGCACCGGATCGCAGAACGAGTTGCTTTACAAGGCGCCGAAGTCCCGGCAGGTGCTGGGCCTTGACTGGAGCTTGGGCCGCTACCGCGTCGGCCTGCGCCAGAGCCGCTACGGGGACATCCAACGCTATGGATCGCCGACCACGGTGGCCAGCAGTGGGCCTTATGCGGGCCAGGCCGAGATCGCCTACGACATCGGCGGCCTCTGGATCACCGATCTGCAACTGGGCGCCACCCTGCCCGGCGGCTGGGACGTGGCACTGAACGCCAACAACGTGTTCGACCGCAAGGTCACGAAACTGCCCGAGCCGCTGCTGGCGGCGAACGAGTACTACCGCTACGCCAATGGGGGTCCGATCGATGGCTCCGGTGGGCTCTGGTCAGCCACCCTCAGTTACCGCTGGGACTGATCCGCGCGCAGCGCAAGGAACACCGTCGCATCCTCACAAATCAGGACGATCGCCTATGCAAAAATAAGGGAACTGTGGCACACCGCGTCGCAGGTGACGGTGTGTGCTCCTGAAAGACCAGGTGCCGCCGTGCCCTTTGGGCGGTGTCCAGCACTGGTAAAGATCAGGAGTCAATGAATGTCCTCGAGGAATTCCGGCGCAAGCGCCTTGGATCTGTCCAGCTGTGCGCGTGAGCCGATCCGTACCCCCGGCGCGATCCAGCCCTACGGATTGATCCTGGTCCTCGACCACCCGACATTGACCGTCAACGCCCGCGCCGTCGCGCGGCCGGAACTCATCGAGACGCTCGGCGATCCGCTCGGGCAATCCCTTGACACCGTGCTCGGCGGCACGCTGGCCCACTGCAGGCCGCTGCTGGTGGCGCTGGAGCAAGGTGCTTCGCACTTCCTCGGCGCGCTTCCGGTCGGCATGGCCGGCCACCACCCTACGGTGGCGCACCGCATCGGGGATGACGTCATCATCGAGCTGGAAGCCCCGGTGCCGGGCGAGCCAGGCTCGCTGGAAGACCTCTATCCCTCGATCCGCCGCTTCATGGCCGCGATCGAGCGGGCGCCCACCACGCAGGCCCTAAGTGAGATCGCCGCGGTGCATATCCGCGAGCTGACCGGCTTCGACCGCACGATGATCTACCAGTTCGACCCGGACTGGAACGGCGCGGTCGTGGCCGAGGACCGCAACAGCGTGTTGCCCTCCTACCTGGATCTGCGCTTCCCGGAATCGAACATTCCCGCGCAGGCGCGTGAGCTGTACCGGCAGAACCGGATCCGGCTGATCGCTGACAGCCACTACACCCCGGTACCGCTGGTGCGCGTGCCCGCGATCGCCGAGGCGCCGCCCACCGACCTCGGCCCGGCCATGCTGCGCAGCGTCTCCCCGGTGCACCTGCAGTACATGCGCAACATGGGCACCGGTGCATCGATGTCGGTCTCGGTGCTGTGCGAGGGCGAACTGTGGGGCCTGATCTCCTGCCATAACCGGCGCGCGCGCCGGGTGCCGTACCACGTGCGCACGGCCTGCGAGTTCATTGGCCAGATCCTGTCGCTGCAGATTTCGCTGAAGCAGCGCGCGGTGCAGGTCGAAGAACGCATTGCACGCCGCGCCATCCAGGTGCGGCTGCTCGGCCGGATGGCCGGCGATACCGACTTCATGGCCGCGCTGGGCCGCGATCAACGCAGCCTGCTCGCGCTGACCCAATCGGCCGGTGCGGCGATCGTGCACCGTGGCGAATGCATCCTGCACGGCGACTGCCCGAGCCAGCGCCAGGTGATGCAGCTGGTCCAGTGGTTGACCGCCCAGCCTATCGAGGGCGACATCTTCTGCACCGACACGCTCCCGCAGCAATGGAAGCACGCCGAAGCCTTCGCCGGCGTCGCCAGTGGCGTGCTGGCCATCTCCATCTCGCAGATCCACGACAGCTTCGTGATCTGGTTCCGGCCGGAGGTGGTCCGCACCGTCCGCTGGGGCGGTGATCCGCGCAAGGAAGAAAGCGAGCAGCCGCTGTCGCCGCGCACCTCCTTCGAAGGCTGGAAGCAGACGGTGCGCGAGCAGTCGCTGCCCTGGAACGAGGTCGACCGTGATGCCGCGCTGGAACTGCGCACCGCGATCGTGGACATCGTGCTGCGCAAGGCCGAGGAGATGGCGGCGTTGAATGAACAGTTGCTCCGCAGCAACAAGGAGCTCGAAGCGTTCTCCTATTCGGTCAGTCATGACCTGCGCGCACCATTCCGCCACATCGTGGGCTACTCCGAACTGCTGTGGTCGTCGGCCGGCGAGCGATTGAACGATTCAGAAAAGAGATTCCTCGAGACCATCGTGGAGTCGGCAAAATCGGCAGGGACGCTGGTGGATGATCTGCTCAGCTTCTCGCAGATGGGCCGCTCCACGATGGGCCAGATCGCGATGGACATGACCGCCTTGGCCGACGACGTGCGCCACAAGCTGGACATGGAATACACCGGCCGTGCCATCGCCTGGGAGATCAGGACGCTGCCCAGGGTACTGGCCGACCCCGGCATGCTGCGGCTGGTCTGGCAGAACCTGCTGTCCAACGCGATCAAGTTCACCCGTGACACGCCCGAGCCACGCATCGAGGTGGGTCACCAACGCAATGACACGGAGGACATCTTCTTCGTGAAAGACAACGGTTGCGGTTTCGACATGCGCTATGTGGACAAGCTGTTCGGCGTGTTCCAGCGGCTGCATCACGTCGATGAGTACGAAGGCACCGGCATCGGCCTGGCCAACGTGCACCGCATCATCACCCGCCATGGCGGCCGCACCTGGGCCGAAGGCCAGGTCGGCGCCGGCGCCACCTTCTATTTCACCATTCCCTTTGCTGATGGAGACCACCTATGAGAGATCTGCGACCGATCCTGCTCGTAGAAGACAACCCGAAAGACGCCGAATTGACGATGGCGGCGCTTGCGCGCTGCCAGCTGCTCAACGACGTGACCCATGTGCGCGACGGCGTGGAAGCGCTGGAGTATCTCCGCTGCCAGGGTCCCTATGCAGGCGCCATGCACGGCGGCCCGGTGGTGGTGCTGCTGGATTTGAAACTGCCCAAGCTCAACGGCCTGGAAGTCCTCAAGGAAATCCGCAGCGACCGCGCCCTGAGCAGCACCCCGGTGGTGATGCTGACCTCCTCGCGGGAAGAACAGGATCTGATCCGCAGCTACGAACTGGGCGTCAACGCCTTCGTGGTCAAGCCGGTGGATTTCAAGGAGTTCCTCGAGGCGATCCAGGGGCTGGGCATGTTCTGGGGCATCACCAATCAGCCGCCACCGCACGGCACCCTGTTCGGTGGGAAGAGTACAAACGATGGCTGAGGCCGCCACAACAAAGACCATCAGGATCCTGATGGTCGAAGACAGTGCACTGGATGCAGAGCTGATCACCGCGCAGCTGCGCCGCGCCGGGCTCCCGTTCACGGCCGAACGCACCTGGTCGCACCAGGGCATGCTCGATGCCCTGACCACCGCCTCGTTCGATGTGATCCTGGCCGACCACGTGCTGCCAGGCTTCGATGGCGACGCTGCCCTCGCCCTGGCCAGCGAGATCGCCCCCGGGATTCCTTTCATCTTCGTTTCCGGCACGCTTACCGAAGAACTCGCCGTGCAGGCGCTCAAGCGCGGCGCGCGCGACTATGTAGTCAAATCGCGCCTGCAGCGCCTGCCCGATGCCGTGGTCCGGGGCATCCATGAAGCCCAGGAGCGCCGCCGGCTGCTGCGTATCGAGGCCGAACTGCACGACAGCCACCAGCGGCTGAAGCTGATCACCGATTCGCGGCCCGCGCTGATCGCCTACTTCGGCCATGACCACCGCTACCGTTTCGCCAACAACGCCTATATCGAGTGGCACGGCCGCACGCCCGACAGCCTGATCGGCCGGCACACCCGCGAGGTCGTCGGCGAGGACACGTTCAACAGCATCCAGCAACATCTCGACCGGGTGCTGCTCGGTGAGAAAGTCAGCTTCGACATGCTCTCCCTGCGCAGCAACGGTGCCGCCCGCCATGCCCAGGTGGACTGCGTACCCGAGCTGGCACCGGATGGGTCGGTGCTGGGCTACTACGCCCTGGCGCGCGATATCAGCGACCTCAAGCAAGCGCAGTCGTTGCTGAAGGCCAGTAACGAGTCCCTGGAGCGCCAGGTGGATGAGCGGACCTCGGCACTGCACCGGAGCGAAAGCCGGCTGCAGGCGCTGTTCGAATCCAGTTTCCAGCACCAGAACCTGCTGACCCTGGATGGCCACATCATCGACACCAATTCGGCCTCGCTGGCCGCCATCCTGGCGGACAAGCAGGACGTGCGTGGCAACCTGTACTGCGAATCGGCGTGGTTCGCCGACACGCCCGGCGTTCCCGGCGTTGTCTGCACGGCCATCCTGGAGGCTGCGGCGGGCACGGCGTCGCGCCACGAACTGGAACTGCGCCTGCCGACCGGCAAGCGCACGTTCGATTTCTCCTTCCGCCCCCTGTTCGACCATCAGGCACGGATCACCGCCGTCGTCTCCGAGGCCGTGGAAACCACCGCGCGGCGGCAGGCTGAAGAAGCGCTGCGGCACAGCCAGAAAATCGAGGCGGTGGGCCAGCTGACCGGTGGCATCGCGCATGATTTCAACAACATCCTGACCGTCATCGCCGGCAACATCGAGTACGCCAAGATGCTGACCGACCGGCTCGGCGACACGGCAGGCAATTCGTCACGCGCGCTCGACAACGCGATGAAGGGCGTCATGCGTGCGGCCAACGTCACCCAGCGCCTGCTCGCCTTCTCGCGTCGGCAGCCGCTGAAGAACCTGCCGGTGGATCTGAACGAAGAAATGCGCGGCATGCAGGACATGCTCAAACGGTCGCTGGGCGAGCTGGTGCAGATCGACATGGTGCACAGCCCGGATATCTGGTGCGTGGAGATCGATCCGAGCCAGCTGGAAGCCTCGATCCTCAACCTGGCGGTGAATGCACGCGATGCCATGCCCGAGGGCGGCCGCCTGACCATCGAGATGGACAACATCCACCTGGACAAGGATTACGCGGCGCAGCACCCGGACGTTCCGCCCGGCCAGTACGCCATGGTGCGCGTCCGCGACAGCGGCCAGGGCATGCCGCCGGAGGTCATGGCGCGGGTGTTCGAGCCCTTCTTCACCACCAAGGAGGTTGGCCGTGGCACCGGGTTGGGCCTGTCGATGGTGTATGGCTTCGCCAAGCAATCCGGCGGGCATGTTCTGCTCGATTCCACCGAGGGCAGCGGCACCACGATCACGCTGCTGTTCCCGCGCTCAGCCTCCGCCCTGCCGAGCGTGCGCCCGGCCGATGCACAGGCGCTGGACGCCTTCGAGGTCGAGGCGGAAACGACCGTGCTGGTCGCCGAGGACAACGACGATGTGCGCGCTTACACCGTCGATACCCTGCGCCAGCTGGGCTATCGCGTGCTCGAGGCGCATGACGGCCCCTCGGCGCTGCGGTTGCTGGATCGCACCGACGTCAGCGTGGACCTGCTGTTCTCCGACATCGTGATGCCGGGCATGTCCGGCTGGGCCCTGGCCAAGCAGGCACTGGTCCGCAAGCCCGGCCTGCGGGTGCTGTTCACCTCGGGTTATCCGCGCGATATCGACGCAAGCGGCACCGTTGGCCGCACCATCGCCCTGTTGGCCAAGCCCTTCACCCGCAGCGATCTGGCGCGGTCCATCCGCACTGCCCTGTTGGATGAAAGCCCCACCCAGAGCGGCAGCGCCTTGAACTGAGGCCATGCCAGGCGGTGCCGTGACGGGCACCCGCCCCCGGTCATGACATGGGGCTGGCACGCGATGCACGGCCGGCTAACACGCACCGGCGCTAAGGTGGAGATCCGCACCGGTGGCTGCACGCCACGAGGATCTCCGCCCGCAATGACTGCCGCACGAACCCACCCACGATGCCGCGTGCTTCTCGTCGAAGACGATGCGCCCATCCGGGAGATGACCAAGGACATCCTCAACGACGATGGCTTCGATGTCCTCGACGTCGGCGATGCCGAGGCCGCGCTGGGTTGCCTCAGGCACGACGGCCCGTTCGACCTGCTGGTGTCCGATGTCGGCCTGCCCGGCATGGACGGTCGCGATCTGGCCACGATCGCCACGACCCTGCACCCGGCCATGCCGATCCTGTTGGTGACCGGCTACGCGGGGCCCGCCGGGGCCCGGCCCGACTTCCGCGGCGAGGAGATCAAACTGCTGCGCAAGCCATTCACGCTCAAGCAACTGGTGACCTCGGTCAGGTCCCTGCTCTGACAGCAGCTGGCCTGGCTACGACGGGTTCCTGATCGCCAACAGCGCGCGGGCGCGTCGCTCCAGTTCGGCGGTCGTGAAGGGCTTGGTCAGCACTTCCATGCCGTCCTCCAGCTGGCCCGCGCCCACCGCTGCCGACGCCGCGTAGCCGGTGATGAACAACACCGGCAACGCGGGACGCACCTGGCGGCCGGCGTCAGCGACCTGACGGCCATTGAGCCCACCGGTCAGCCCCACATCGGTGATCAGCAGGTCGATCGTCTCGTCGGAGCGCAGCAGGTCGATGGCCTGGCCTCCTTCCGGTGCCTGCAACACCCTATAACCCGCGCCGCCAAGGACCTCGGTCAACAGCGCGCGGATCGCTTCCTCGTCTTCCACCACCAGAATGGTGCCGACGCTGGGCGCTGAACGCGCCGGCAGGTCCTGTGAGGGTTCTTGGGCGGCGTCCGCAGGGGTCTCGCCGACGAAGCGCGGCAGGTAGAGTTCCACCGTGGTGCCGTGGCCAACCTGGGAATCGATCCGCACCTGCCCGCCGGATTGGCGGGTGAAGCCATAGATCATCGACAGCCCCAGGCCGGTCCCCTGCCCGATCGGCTTGGTGGTGAAGAACGGCTCGAATACTTTTTCGATCACCGCCGCCTCCATGCCGGTCCCCGCGTCCTTGACGGCCAGCCGGACGTAATCGCCCGGCGGCGTATCCAGCGCCGCCGCGCCCTCGCCACGCAGGCTCACGTTGGCCGCGCTGATCAGCAGCGGGCCACCCTGAGGCATCGCGTCGCGGGCATTGATGCACAGATTCAGCAGCGCATTTTCCATCTGCGGCACATCCACCAGTACCGCCCAGGGATCGGACGCCAACTGCGTGGAGATCGCGATCGAAGGCCCCAGCGTGCGCGAAATGATATCCAGCATGCCGCGCACCATCGTATCAGCCACCACCGGCGTGGGCGCGAGCGTCTGCCGGCGGGAGAACGCCAGCAAGCGCTGGGTGAGCGCCGTGGCACGCGACGCGCTGGACTGCGCCATCTCCAGGTAGCGGCCGATGTCGTCATACCGCCCCTGATCGATCCGCAGCTCCAGCAGCTCCAGCCCCACCGAGATGGCGGTCAGCAGGTTGTTGAAGTCATGCGCCAGGCCACCGGTCAACTGACCCACGGCCTCCATCTTCTGACTCTGCCGCAGCCGCTCCTCGGCCACCTGCAACGCGGCGCTGCGGGTCTGCACGCGCTCTTCCAGGGTCAAGGTCAACTCGCGCAGCTGCTCTTCGGCCTGACGCCGCTCGGTCACATCCGAGGCGGTGCCGAACCACTCGGTGATCTCACCGGCGCTGTCCAGCAAGGGCACCGCACGCATCTGCACCCAACGCACACTGCCATCGGCCAGCAGGCTGCGGTGCTCCAGTTCCAGCGGCAGCCGCTGCGCCATCGCACGCGCAATGGCCTGCTCAAGCAGGGCACGATCATCGGGGTGTACGTAGCGTTCTCGCCAGTCGGTGACCGCAGGCAGGCTCTCGTCCGGTGCCACCGGCCCGGTCGCCAGGATCTGACGCATCTCGCGCCAGTCCGCGGTGACCGCATACAGCGACTGCGAGGAGGCGCTCACCAGCGCGCCGAGGCGGCGCTCGCTATGGGCCAGTGCATCGCTGGCGCGGCGCTCCTGGGTGCGGTCGCCCAGTACCTTGACGAAGCCCAGCACGGCGCCATCTTCATCGCGCAGCACGGTCATCGCCCCGCTGGCCCAGAAGCGCTCGCCGGACCTGCGCGCCAGCCAGCGCTCACCACTGACCCCACCCGAGGCCATCGAGACGCCCTGGTTGTGCCGCAACCGCTTGGCCTGGATATCGTCAGCGGTGTAGATCACCTCCACGTTCTGACCCAGCATCTCCGCCTCGGTCCAGCCGAAGATGTGCTCGGCCCCGGCATTCCACAGGGTCACCTTGCCCTGCAGGTCCGAGGCGACGATCGCGTAATCGCTGGCACTGTCGATGATCTGGCGATTGCGCGCCTCCACCTGCCGCATCGTGCGCTGCAGCTCGATGTGGGAGGTGACATCCAGGCCCTGAACGAATACGCCTGCCGTGCTGCCATCCTCACCGGCCACAGGCTGGAAGACGATATCCAGCATGCGCCGGGCCGAGGACGGATCGGACGGGAACGGCGCGTCGTACACCACCTCGCTGCCGATATACGGTGTGCCGGTGCGGTACACCTCATCCAACAGCGGCATGAAACCCTGGTCGACGATTTCCGGCAGCGCCTCCCGGATCGACTTGCCCAGCACATGGCGATTGCCGACCAGCCGTTGGTAACCCGGATTGGCCAGCTCGACCCGATGCTCAGGCCCGCTGAGGAAGGCCATGAACATCGGCGACTTGTCGAACAGCGCGATGAGCCGCTCGTTCTCCTTGGCCAGGCGCTGCTGGGCCACGATGATGCTGGTCACCTCGTTGGTCACGCAGAACGCGCCACCGACCCTGCCATCGTCGAGGAAGATCGGCGAAAACGAGAACGTCCACCAGGTCTCTTCAGGCACGCCCTGACGGCTCATCGCCACCGGCAGGTTCTCGTAGCGGGAGGATTCACCGGCAAAGGCGTTCTCGATCGGCGCGCGTACGGCATCCCAGGCATCGGCCCACAGCTCCCTCAACGGCGCGCCGAGCGCGCCCTCCAGGCGGGGCCCCAGAATCGGGCTGTAGGCATCGTTGAAGAAGAACGTCAGGTCATCGCCCCAGACCACGTACATGCTTTCGGGCGAGGCCAGGATCAGATTGACCGCATTGCGCAGCGCGCCCGGCCAGGTCTCGATCGGCCCCACCGGGGTCGCCTGCCAATCCAGTGCACGGACCTGCTCGGCCATCGGCCCGGTGCTGCCGGGAAAGCGCCCCGCCACTGCGCTCATGCGCACCGCTCCAGAACCACCGGGGCGCGCGTGCCGCGCAGCTGCGCGGCAGACCAGGGAAGGATGGACATCATCGGGGCACCGAACCTTGAACTGAAGGCATTGCAGGAGCTGGGGGAACGGCAGGCAGCGGGGGCCAGCCGGAAGGCGGAAAGCAATGTAAGCCAAGCGGGGCAAATCCATGTCAAGGCCGGCAGACGGTGCCAGCGCCTGGATCGATGTGCACGCGCCCGGGACGCACCGTTGGCGATGATGCGCGCACCTCCCCACCCCACCACTGCCATGGCCAAGCCAACGGGCTCCCGTCTCGTCATCTATGCCGCCCTCGCCGGCAACCTGGCCATTGCCATCGCCAAGTTCGTCGCCGCCGGCATCTCCGGCAGCTCGGCCATGCTCAGCGAGGGCGTCCACTCGCTGGTGGACACCATCAACGAGTTGCTGCTGTTGTACGGCCTGCGCCGTGCCGAGCAGAAGCCGGATACGCTCCATCCCTTCGGCTACGGGCGCGAGCTGTACTTCTGGAGTTTCATCGTGGCGCTGCTGGTGTTCGCCGCCGGTGCCGGTGTATCGGCCTATGAAGGCATCCAGCACATCCGCACCCCCGAGCCGGCCACCAACCACCTGATCAGTTACGTGGTGCTGGGCATCTCCTTTGTGTTCGAAGGCACCTCATGGTGGATCGCGCTGCGCGAATTCCGCGCCACCAAGGGGGCGATGGGTTACTTCGAGGCGTTCCGTCGCAGCAAGGACCCCTCCACCTTCACCGTGCTGCTGGAAGATAGCGCCGCCCTGCTCGGCTTGGGTTTTGCGCTGGTCGGCCTGCTTGCCGCGCAGTTGCTGGACATGCCGGTCCTGGATGGCGTGGCGTCGCTGTGCATCGCCGGCGTGCTGGCGGTCACCGCCTTCCTGCTCGCCCGCGAGACCAAGGGCCTGCTGGTCGGTGAGCCCGCGCACCCGGCCGTCGCCAAACGCATTCTTGCCGTCGCCACCCACGATGCGGACCTGCGCCGCGCCAATGGCGTGACCACGATGCAGATGGGCCCGGACCAGGTGGTCGCGATGCTGAGTGCGGAGTTCGAGGACGATCGCACCACCCCGCAGATCGAGGCCTGCATCACGCGCATTGAAAAGGCGGTGAAAGCCGAGTACCCCGAGCTGGTCGCGCTGTTCGTGAAACCGCAGACGCCGGAGGTGTTCCAGGCGCGGCGGGCAGCGTTGGGGGAACCCCATCCCGACACGTGACCCCCGTGCAACGCGTGCAACATCGCAGGCGCTGCGCACGATGCCGTCACGGATGACGTTGGATGCTCAGCTGCCATGCGCCGCTTCGCACAAGCCATCGCGGATAGCGAGTCACTCCCCGCCGGCCTTCCTGCTGAGTTGGCGCGGACGCTGGCGGCCGCGCCGGACCACTACAACATCGCCAAGGGTGGCGTGGCCACGGTGCTCGCGCGCGACCATGACGGCTCCATCGCCGTGGCCGACATGGTGTGGGGCCTGGTGCCGCGTTGGTCCAAGGAGCCGGCCACGCCGTATACCACGGTGACCGCACGGCTTGACCGCGCGCCACGCAGCCGCATCTACGCGCAGGCCTGGGCGCAGCGCCCGTGCGTGCTGCCCATGACCGGCTACTACAAATGGGACCGCGAGCGCCGCCCCCCCTGGCCCCTGTTCGTGCAGCGCAAGGATGGCCTTGCCCTGCTCGCAGCCGGCTTGTGGGAGCACTGGGAAAGCGACGACGGCCAGCAGCTGGACAGCTTCACCGTATTGACCGGCCCCAACAGTGCGATCCCTTCCCCACTCACACCGGACGGGCCGATCTTCATCGCGCCGGCCACCGCACTGGACTGGTTGAGGGCCACCCTCCAGACGCCTGCGGCATTGCGTGCCCGCGCCTCCACCCCGGCGCTGGAAGCCTATCCGGTCAGCCGCGCGTTTCGTGATCCATCGCGTGACGATTACACCCTGTTGGAGCCCGTCGATCCGGATACCGCCGCGGCCATCAACGAACCACAGCCATGGGATGGCGACGGATGGGATGAACGCGATGCGGATGAGTGACGTGCAGCGCACGTGAGCGTCAACCTTTCCGGCGCTTGAACGGATTCCGCGCCCGCGCGCAGATTTCACCTTCGCGCCACCGCGCTGCCGTCAGGGTGGAGATGCCCAGCAACACGGGCCCTCTCTCTAATCAATTGTGGAGTCAACCATGGACAAGAATCGCACTGAAGGCGCCAAGAACCAGGTCAAGGGCACCGTAAAGGAAGTCGTGGGCAAGGTCACCGGCGACAAGACGAAGGAAGTGGAAGGCAAGATCCAGAAGGGTGTTGGCGAAGTCCAAAGCGACGTGGGCAAGGCGCGCGACGACGCTCGCCGCTGAGTCTTGACCCCTCCGCTCTCTGACCCACATCGGGCAGAGAGCAGTGGGAGGCTAGCCGTGTGCATCGCCGGCGTACGCCACCCAACCTCTGAACGAAAGCGCGGTATAGAACAGACTCGGCCGCTCGAATCCTGCCTCCTCCAGCAGCTCGACTTCTTCCTCCGGCGACAGGGTGGGCAATCGGTTGGTGATCGTATCGGCTCGTACAGCGGCCGTCTCACCGCCCAGTCCACGCGCTGTCACGAACGCCGCCCAGCGCTGGAACCACCGGCGTTTCTCTGCCGGATCGCCCGGCACGCTATGGTGCGCGATGATCAGCGGTGCACCGGGCGCGAGCCGACGCCGTAGTGCACGCAGCGTGCGCAGGCGCTCTTCGGCCGAGAGAAAATGCAGCGTCAGCAAGCAGGTGGCGCCATCGAATGCGGTAGCTGGCGCACTGTCGATATAGCCTGCGATGAGTTCCACCCGGGCCGACAGCGTATCCCCGAGCACGCGCTTGGCGAGCCCCAGCATCTCGGCGGAAGGATCCACGCCGGTGAAGTGCCAGGCAGGACTCGCCTCGGCAAAGGCCTTCAACTCCATGCCACCGCCAGCCCCGAGCACCAATACCCGCCCGTGTGGCGGTACGTGTTCGGCCAGCAGAACGTGGGCCATCTGATGCAACGCCTGGACGCCGGGTACCTGGCGGACCAGGTTGTCGGTGTACTGGGCGACGGCATCGGGATCGGAGAAGGACATGCAGGCCACCTTGTTCACAGTGGCGCATAATGTAACATTAATAGTTACATTAAAGCTCGCATCACTTCAGCAACCCCATCAATGCGTGGTGCACCGCTACCCCCGCCAGCGCGCCCTCACCCACTGCCAGCGCGATGCTGCCCGCCATCCGGGCCGCATCGCCGCAGGCGAAGACACCCGGCACCGTGGTCTGCTTGGCCGAATCGGTGGTGATGCAGCCGCCGTCCTTCAGCTCACAGCCCAATTGCTCGGCCAGATCACTGGATAGCCGCGAGTGCGGCGAGATGAACAGCGCATCCACCGCCACGTGCCGCCCATCGGCGAGCACCACGGTGGCGGTGTCCTCCACGCGCTGCACCTGGGCCGACTCGATCACGACGCCGCACGCCTCCAGCCGTGCACGCTGCTCGGCACCGATGCTGGCAGATGCCTCGCTGCAGAACAGCGTGATCTGCCCCCAATCGCACAGCAGCAGCGCCTGGGCCGCACCGCCATCCTTCGCGCAGCCAATCACCCCGATGCGCCCCTCAAACACCTCGTAGCCGTGGCAGTACGGGCAATGAAAAACGCTTCGGCCCCAGCGCTCGCCGATGCCTTCGATGTCGGGCAGGTCGTCGGTTACCCCGTGGGCCAGGATCACTCGATCCGCCACGAATGTCTGGCCCGCTTCAACCCGGATCTTGAAGCGTCTGCCGTCATCGATCGGCTGCGCCGCCACCGCCGTACCGGTGAGCCAGGTCAGGGTGGGATAGCGCAGCAGCTCGTCGCGGGCCTGGGAGGCAATGTCCGCCGGCGGCAGGCCTTCCCTGCCGAGGAAGCCATGGGCGACGCGGGCATTGCGGCTGCGTGGCTTTCCCCCGTCGATGATCAGCACGTTGCGCCGGGCACGCACCAGCTGCAGCGCTGCGGACATGCCGGCGTAGCTGCCGCCGATGATGATCACGTCGTACTTTCCGTTCTCGGGCGCGGGAGTGGACATGGGGCTTCCAAGGCTGGGCTGAGGGCATCATGCGCCCGCCCATCGGCTACAGCCTGTGAGGCAGCAGGATTCGACGCGCATGCCCCTGGCGGCGGGATGAGGGCTTGAACTCCCTGGCAGGTAGCGGCTACGTTTCCTGTACGCCCTGCATGGAAGAACTGCGATGCGTTCAAGGTTGATACGCTCCTACCCGGCAACCCGGGCAGCAACGCTGACTGTCGCCCTGTTCGCAGCCGCCGCGGCAACCGCCGCTGAGCCGCCCAGCTTCTTCTCCGCGCTGGATCACTACGGCAACGAGGACTACGCCGCCTGCAGCACCACCCTGGGTGAGCTGTACCGCCAGGACCTCCCCTTCCCCGACGGCGGCGAACTCCTGTTGATCGAATGCACAGCCGCTGCGGGCGATCATGCTGCGGCGTTTGCATACGTTGATGCCCTGCTCGCGAGCGGTCGCCTTCCGCTGGGCGACCTGCGCACGAAACAACGGCCCGGGCTGGACGCACTGCGTGCCGATCCGGCGTGGCCGGCGGTGCTGCAGCGCGTGGTCGCCGAAGAGAAGAAGCGCGAGACGCTGCGCGATGCGCCCCTGCGACTTGAACTGTTGGCGCGTGAGGCCAAGGATCAGGCAGCACAACATGCCGCCATCGCGGCAGGCGGCGGAGATGCGTGGGGGCAGACCGCGCCGGTGAAGGAAGCCAATGCGACCTGGCTGAAGGGCATCATCGCCGAGAAGGGCTGGCCGGGTATCGCGCGCGTCGACCGCGATGGGGCCAAGGCCGCATGGGTGATCGTGCAGCATGCCGATCATGATCCCGCGTTCCAGGCGCAGGCACTGGCCTTGATGCAGAAAGCCGCTGAAGCCGGCGATGCCGATGCCGCTGACGTGGCGCTGCTTACGGATCGCGTGTTGCTGGCCCAGGGGAAGCCGCAGCGTTACGGAACGCAGTTCGGGGATGCTGCCGATGGCGCGATGGAACTGCGGCCCACCGAGGATATGGAAACGCTGGATGCACGGCGGCGTGCGGTGGGCTTGCAGCCGTTGGCGGCGTACAAGGCGATGCTGTCGGAGATGTATGGCAAGGCGGTCAGATAGGAGGCTGCCGTTTTCTGCGCTGGCGGGCGTGTGTCCCGATGCCGGTGCTGGTCATACACCGTCAACGCAACAGTGGCATCCTGCATGTTCGTGCGGGAGCCCAACAATGCGGATAACGGGAAATTCCATTGCAGCAAGTGCTGTCACGCTGAAGGTCGGCGTGGTGTTCTGGGCGCTGGTGGCCTGGCGGACGCCCGGCGGCGAGCCTTGGGACGCGCCTGCGTTCTGGACCGTCGTCTATCCCCTCGCACTGGCCATTGCCGCAGTGCTAGGCGCGTGTTTTCCCCGTAAGTCCTGGCTATGGGGACTGTTGCTCATGGTGCTGCAAGTGCCGGTGGTGGCCGTGATGTCAGGCGTTGGTCCGTTGTTGCTGGCCGGAGTGGTCTACGCACTGGTGCTGGCGTTGCCTGCGATGGCTATCGCGGCAGTGGCGGGCGCGCTGCGTCGCCGCCTGTATGGGAGGGTTTGAGACGCTCAGCGCTTCGCCGGCTGCCACCCTGCGCGCATGGCATCCGCAGGGCTGCAGAACATGCGCTCACCGTGGCTCAGGTCGATGCGCGTGCGCTCGTAGTCCCGCTGGCCGGGCACATGGTAGATCTTCCTGCCCTCGCGGGAGATGTTGCCCTTGATGCGGCACCCGCCCGACGACGACTGAGCGGCCACCGGGGCTTGTCGTGCCGTCTGGTCACGCTTGCTGCGCCGATAGTCAGCTGGCATCTGGAATGGCCCCTGCCAGAGGTTCCGCTGGTGCTGGCGCGCGTCGGCTTCGTCCGCGATGAATGCCGTGGCGTACTGGCGATACGCGACCGCCCAACCGGAGCGCACCATCCACCGATTGACCGACGCCCCCTGGACAAAGCACTCCGCCACCACCCGGCCGTAGCGGTCGGTGTCCTTGGGCTGGCAACGAACGGTCTTGTCCAGCAGATACTCATCCAGCACGGCGGCTGACCGCCGGCCACAGGGCCAGGGACGTCCGTCTTTGGCGGTGCATTGCTGGGCGCTTTCCGGCGCATCGATGCCCCAGAGGCGGATGCGCTGCTTCGCCACGGTGAGAGTGTCCCCATCCGTGACCGTCGCGCGGCCAACCAGCTCTGCTGCCATGCCAGGAACCGAAGCAAAAACCAACAACAACACCACCAGACCTTTCAACATCATCAACAACAACGTCCTCTAAGCGCATGCTCGTATGCGGGCGCCAGTTCAAACAGGGCTGAACATTTTAGCGGAGGTGGAGAAAGGACGCCGACCACATCGACGGCCCTTCAATTCGGACGTGTTTTCCTGGTGGGGTCGTCACATATGAAACGCCGGGCCTGCCGAGAACGTCGGCGAGTTCACCCTGACCCGCAACGCAATGAGCAGACTGGCGAGGAGCATCACCGCTGCAGCCACAGTGAGGACTGCGACGATGCCGCCCAATCCGAACACCAGGCCGCCCAAGGCAGCGCCCGCGGCGATGGAGGACTGCACCGCTGCAACCACCATCCCGCCCGCACTCTCGGCCTGATCGGGCACCGCACGTGCGACCCAGCTCGACCACGCCACCGGCACGCCACCGAAGGCCAGGCCCCAGAGCGCGACCAGGAGTGACAGCCCGCCAGCGCCCACCGGCAACAGGAGCATGCCCAGAGCAGCTACGCCAACCACGGCAGGCATGATCACCAACGTGACCTTCATACTGCGCTCCATGAGCCAGCCGGCCAGCAGTGTGCCGACAAAGTTCGCCACACCAAAGCCGAGCAGAATCAGCGCCAGGCCATCAGCGCTCATCTGCCCCAAGCTCTCCAACGCTGGGCGGATATAGGTAAAGAGCGAGTACTGACCGGTGTGTGCCAGAACGCAACCGAGCATTCCGACTGCAACACCCGGCCGGCGTAGGAGCCCCACCACCGACTCAGGGGTCGCCGCCTTGCGCGGCGCCATTCGGGGCAGCGTGAACCACTGGAACGCAAACGTGAGTCCCCCTACCGCCGTCGCCGCCCAGAAGGCGCTGCGCCAGCCCAGCAACCCGCCGAGGTAGCTCCCCAAAGGAACCGACACCACCGTGCCGACCGCAATCCCGCTGAAGATGATGGACAGCGCGCGAGGCACGCGCTGTGACGGCACCAACCGCATGGCCACGGCCGCTGCCATGCTCCAGAAACCGCCCAGCGCAATGCCCAGAAGCACGCGCATCAGCAGCAGGACCCCCATGCTGGATGACAACGCCACCAAGGCGTTGGAGAGGATCATCAGAGCCGTGAAACCCAGCAGCACCCGCCGCCTGTCTATCGAACGGGTCAGCCGCGGCACAAGCAGGCCAGCAAACAGCGCCACAACTGCGGTGACCGTCACCGCTTGGCCGGCCAGCGCCTCCGACACCCCGAGGTCCGCCGCCATCGGCGTCAACAGACTGGCCGGTAGATATTCCGCCGTGAGCAGCCCGAAGACCCCCATGGCCAGCGAAAACACGGCCACCCATGCCGATGAAGACGGCTCCGCGCTCCCCCTGTCCACAGAATCCCGCGCTTCCGCGGCATCCACTACGTCATTGCTCATCAAAGATCCCAGTGCATTCGTGCAGCCGAGAGTCTAGGGAGGCAGGGCAGGATGATCTATGATTGTCCAACCTATATTTTTGATCGAAGCCCCGGGCCGCTCAATGATCCACGCTCCACACCAGTCCCAGCCTTCCGACCTGATCAGCGAGCTGCTGACCGGCATGCGACTGCATGGCGTCCAATACCGACGCATCCAGACCGGGCCGACCTTTGGACTTGGATTTCCCCCGAAGCCAGGCCATGCCTACTTCCATTACCTGGCAGTGGGCAGTGCGATCCTTCGAGGCGCGGATGGCAGCCAACACCTTCTGTCCGCCGGGGATGTCGTGCTTCTTCCCCGCGGAGAAGGCCACGCACTGGTGTCGGGCGAGGACCATCCCGTCCAGTGCCTGGAAACGATAGAGGCCGCCCCACTGGGTGACACGGTGAGCGGGATAGACACGTGCCCGAGTACACATGCCGTGCCAAGCGCAGTGCTTTTCCACGGATGCATGCTGTTCGATCTCGGTGGCATGCAAGGGTTGAGCAAGTTGATGCCGGCCGTGATGTTGGCCGATGGCAACGCCGCTGCGTTCCCTGGGCTGTTGCCGATGGTCGACGCGATGAAGCGCGAGGTGTGCTCCGGACGTATTGGCTATGCAGGCATACTCGCCCGGCTGGCGGATGCCGTCGCCGCCATGATCGTGCGTGACTGGGTCGAGCGCGGTTGCGACGGAGCCGCCGGCCTGGTCATGGCCATGCGCGACCCTCGTTTGTCGCTGTCGTTGCTTGCTCTACACAGAGACCCTGGACGTGACTGGACCGTCGAAGCGCTGGCTGCAGAATCCAACATCTCGCGATCTGTCTTTGCGGACCGGTTCCAGACCGTCATAGGGACCGCGCCTCTGCGATACGTGACTGAGCTGCGTATGCAATTGGCGAGTCAATGGCTGAGCCAGCAAAGCCTATCCATCGAGATAGTGGCAGAGCGTCTTGGGTACGCGTCGCAGGCTGCCTTTAGTCGCGCGTACAAGCGGGTCATGGGGCACTCGCCTGGCGCGACTCGGCGGGGACATCGCTTGGCCTTGGCATAGCGGGCAGTTTGGGAGCAGTCGCTCAAGCCGCCTGAGCTTCGTGAACGGGCTGCAATTGGTTGGCGATCGCATCGGAACGCGCCACCGCTGGTCGAATGCGATCAGCGGTGGTGTGTCACGCCCCTTTCGGGGCGCTCCGTGCTGATAGCGATCGGTGGCCTGAGATTGTTGGGTGCATCCATGCACCCAACCCTTCCGCGCTGCGCGCTCCAGGGCCAGCCGTTCGGCTGTCCGGATTCGCTCCCGGCGAATCCGTCGAACCCGCGCGGCCTCGGCACCTTTTTCTCTCCGCCAGATACGCAAAACGCCCCTTTTGGGGCGCTCCGTGCTGATAGAGACCGGTGGCCAGGGATTGTTGGGTGCATCCATGCACCCAACCCTTCCGCGCTGCGCGCTACAGGGCCAGCCATTCGGCTGTCCGGATTCGCTCCCGGCGAATCCGTCGAACCCGCGCGGCCTCGGCACCCTTTTCTCTCCGCCAGATACGCAAAACGCCCCTTTCGGGGCGCTCCGTGCTGATAGCGATCGGTGGCCAGGGATTGTTGGGTGCATCCATGCACCCAACCCTTCCGCGCTACGCGCTCCAGGGCCAGCCATTCGGCTGTCCGGATTCGCTCCCGGCGAATCCGTCGAACCCGCGCGGCGTCGGCACCCTCTTCTCTCCACCAGATACGCAAAACGCCCCTTCCGGGGCGCTTTGCGTATCTGGCGGAGAGAGTGTCGTCCATGCATCGGTCCATAGCAGTCCGGGAAAGACTTCGATCCCGTCATTTATCCCGCTTCGTCAACACGTTACGCCCGCATGACATCCAGTACCATCCACGCACGTGCGTGCGCAGCGGCGTACAAATGGCATACTGAATGGCATACTGAAACCACCCAAGGGCCTCATGGCACTCCTCACAGATCTCAAAGCCAGAGGCATTGCCCCCGGTAGCCATCCGGTTCCCCACGGCGGCGTAACTGGTCTGACGCTGCTCCCCTCGAAGAAGCAAAAAGGCAGCGGCAAGTGGGTACTCCGCTACGTAAGCCCCGTTAGCGGCAAGCGACGCAATGCAGGGCTGGGCGCCTACCCCGAAGTCGGAATCGCCACGGCTGCAAAGATCGGCCGCGAGATGCGTGAGCAGATCGCAAATGGGCAAGACCCACTGACTGAGAAGGAGGCCCAGGAACAGAGACAGGCAGTCCCAACCTTCCAAGGGGCTGCGATCCAAGTACACGAAGAGCTGAGGCCCGGCTGGAAGAACGCCAAACATGCTCAGCAATGGATCAACACGTTGACTGAATACGCCTTCCCCAGGATCGGCGCTATCCAGATCGATCAGCTCACTCCGCGCCATGTGGCCGACGTACTAAGACCTATCTGGCTGGAGAAGGCGGAGACAGCCTCGAGGGTCAGACAGCGGATTCATGCTGTGATGGCATGGGGATGGGCCCATGGGTTCAACAACGCGAACCCCGTCGACGTAGTGGGCCATCTTCTTCCCGGACAGCCGAGCATAAGCATCCGACGGGAGCACCAGCCCGCCATGCCATGGCAATCACTGCCAGCGTTTGCGGCCTCAGAGCTTGACAGCGCTGCGGATCTGGACGTCACAAGGCGAGCGATGCTCTTTCTTATCCTCACTGCCGCCCGTTCCGGGGAGGTCCGCGGGATGACCTGGGATGAGGTGGATCTCCAGGGCGCAGTCTGGACAATTCCGGCAGGCCGGATGAAGGCGAAACAAGCACATCGAGTACCCCTCTCGAGGCAAGCGCTGCGCCTACTCCAGCAGCAGTTGGGGCAGCACCATCAGCTGCCCTTCCCGTCTGTTCGCGCGAGAACCGTAATGTCTGATATGACCCTAACAGCACTCTTGCGGCGGCTAGAGGCTCCCAGCGACTCAAATGGTCGAGTGGCCACCGCACACGGCTTTCGCTCCAGTTTTCGGGACTGGTGTAGCGAGCACGGCTATGCCAGAGATCTTGCAGAACGTGCACTGGCCCATACTGTTAAGAGCCAAGTGGAAGCGGCTTACCATCGCACCGACCTGCTGGAGCAGCGTCGACCAATGATGCAGGCATGGAGTGATTACGTACTACCTAACTATGGGTGAGGCAAGACCCCGGGGCCAACCTCCTTCCGGCATCTGTGTCTTACCGGGTCGTCGACCACAACCGCGACGGGCCTTACATGGCCGGCATCCCCGATCTTGGAGCAGCGCCGGCGACCGTTGCCATTCCGGAGAACGGAGGCAACTTTCGGTGAGGGACAGACAGCACTTGCCGCCCGACTGTGGACCAAGACGGCAAGCGCTGGAGATTTCGACGAAGCAACTTTCATCTAGATAAGCTGCTAGCAGTCTTCTATCAGAAGTGGGCGTCAGCCCCAAGTGCTAAAGCCAATGCACAAGGCTGGAGCTATCCAGGTGCCATCTACATGCGACTACGATAGGGTACACACCCCACTCCATCATCAACAAGCCGTCCAAACCCGCATGGTTAAAGGACTTGGCTGTGATCGACATGGGTCTATACCGTCGCTTTTACCGTCATAAACGCAGATCTTTTGCTGGCGCGGGAGATGGAGCGATTTGCGGGGGAGCGACGTTTTTGACTTCATCATCAATCCAACCAGAGGATACCGAAGAACACCCGGGCCTGTCATTACGAGGTGTCATTTCCCGCTCGAATCCCGCATATCCCGGCAGCGAGGCTCAGGCAACGCGGGTAACGTGACAAACTTCCTGCGGAACCAGTCTCCGTGTTGGCACCGACCGCACCAGGTTGCACACGGCGTCCGGCTGATCCATTGCGCGATGCCACTGGCCGGCTGCCGTTCAAACACGCCATATCGTGCCAAGCCAGCGTTCCATTACAAAAATCACAATGGTGTGCGATGCATGAACCGCCAAACGCGCTTCTGACACCACGATTTTGGGTGGCTCGACGCCGCGTCCATGTGCCGACCCAATGTGGGTCCGGTAAGCGCCGATGCCATCGACGATGGACGCAAGGCCTTGCAAGATTCTTTTTTGATCATCTTGCAGGGTGCGATCAATGTTCAGGCCAAGATGCTGCTGCACCACTTTCCAAAGCGGGCCGATGGTCTGAACGGTTGGCATGTCCAACTGGCGCGTCTCGATGTAGGTCTTGCACAGTGCTTCAATGATGGCACTGGATGCTGTGATCGCTGCGTGCGGATCGCGATCAACTTGCGAGATGGCACGTTCGAACTCTGCTTCGATAGACGAAAAGTCGCCAGCCTTGAAAAAATCTGCGAGTGACTTTGCAGCTGGGCTGGCTCCTGCCAGAGTGATGACCCCGTTCATCTGATAGGTCAACTGGTTCTTGGCCAAACTGCCTCGGATGCGCTCTTGTCCAGGTCCAATCTTCTGACTCCAGTCGTCGGGCTCCAGATCCATGAACTTCTGGATGACTTGGCCGAGCACTTGCATAGGATCGACGGTGGAATCATCGTTGCAGCGTCGAAGCCAACTGCTGCACTTCGTTTCGCAGTTTCCTTCGGGCACGCCTCCCGGGGCACCACTCTCCATGAACAGGGAGTTCAGTGTCGAATGGCTGTAGTAGTGCTCGGCGAGAACAGAAGAAACGGCGCCAATCACGGAGTTCGGAATCTTGGTGATCATGCTTCTTCCCTATTTCTGGTCACGACGATGACCGAGGCAGCAGTGGCCAGCCATCCGGTAGGCGGGCACGCTGAAGTGCTGCGCATCGTGTCGTCTGCCGGGCTTCCATCGCGATGCAGCGCCAATAGAACTAAACCTTCCAGTGGGTCTGGTAGTTGGGGCCGTCAGAAAGAGGCTTCGCGCTCGGCGGGAAGACTTGAATGGTCAACGGGATGGGGAAATCGGCGCCGATGATCGCAGCCTCGCCGGGCTTCAGATTGGGCAGAAACGACGATGCCGATCGGTCGATTTCGCCGCATGCGCGTTCGACAACCTCGCGGTCCCGATCGTTTGTGAGGCGATGCACCACCAGCGTTCCCATCTGACTCAGCACACCTTCCGTGATATCGCGCGGGCGCTGAGTTGAGAGACAGATGTTGAGCCCGTACTTCCGGCCCTCTTTGGCGATCAGCTCGAATGCATCCAGGCGAGCGACCGCGTCATCGGCTCCGATATGCCGCCCGAGGAAGTTGTGTGCTTCGTCGACGATGACGACAACCGGGCGACTCTTGAACGCGCCATTGCGCGCCATGTTGAGTAGATGCCGTCCGATCACATTCGCGATGATCTCGCGTGCCTTGAACTCAAACGCAACGCCGCTCAGGCATATCCGAAGCAGCCGATCCTCGTTGGAGACGAAGGATGAGATGCTTTCAGTCAAGGCGGCAGCCTTCGACTTGAAGACACAGTCGAAGGAAGATGAACTGAGAATGCCGTTAATGCGCGACATCAGGGATAGGCAGTACGACACCTCGCCTGAGTCGCCACCCCATTTGGTGGTGTCTTTCGACCCCCGGGCTGCACCGAATCCGTCGGGGTAAACGCATTCCTGCTCGATCTGAGAGACGAGCTTCCACACATCGAACGCTTGCCGTGGATCGTCGAGCTTCTCCGCAATGCCAGCCTTCGCCTCTTCGGTCAGGATCGGGACTTTGGACTGATCGATCTTCTTGATGATCCCGCCAGTAGCAACATGGGGTGCGAGGGTGGCGAGTCGAAGGCTGCGGATTGCCGCGCGCAGTTTCGGTCCTTGAACCTTGCCGGCGGGCTCAAACAGCGCGATGAAATCCGATTCAACGAAAGACGTTTGCGGCAAGGCGCAAGGGGTGGAAGACTTCGCAGTGTTGACCGGCGCGCCCAAGTGAAAGTTGGAGATGTGCTCTCCGTCGAATCCGCGATATTCCCCCGTCGCGTCCAGAAGGATGATCTTGCTCTTGTAGCGCAGGCATTCTTCAATGATCCGAGCGGTCGTCCAACTCTTGCCGCCGCCGGTGGCGCCCAGAATCGCGCAGTGCCGACCGAAAAGCTTCTCCGGCTTGACCGACACGTAGCTTTCAGGTGCGACATCGATCGAGCCCAGCTTGAGAAGGACGTGGCTGGCTTCGGTCTCCGCCACCTCCATGAACTTCGGCAAGTTAGCGATGAAACTGTGCGGCGCAGCGTAGACCCGATCGCCCAAGCGAGGATAGGAGTCAACGCCCGCCGAGATCCGAAGTGAGTCCATCGCAATGGAACCCAGCAGTTGGATCGTCCCGATGCCGTCCAGGTCCGGCACCCTGCCATGCGAGGTGTCGATCAGGCGCCGGTCGGCATCCGGCAAATGGATCTCGACCACCCGTCCGAGCAGGACATTGAGCTGTCCCTCGATCAGGACGAACTCTCCAACCTCACCTTTTCCGTACCGGCCGCCCAAAAAGTGGGAACCACTGGGCGAGCCCGCCTCGTTGAGGTTGAACTTCACCACCTGGGCGGAGACGGAGCACAGCTGGCCAACATACAACTCCGGTCGGAGCAATCCGCGCGGAAAAGCGTCGGCGACGTCCAACGCGGCACTCATGTCGGCTTGACCAGCGACTTGATGTCGCGCGTGAGCCGCTGCGCGGGCGTTAGAGATTTGAGATCCGGGATCATCTCGGCGAACTCGCTGAATGTGGCATTGATCAGCCAGACGTCCTCACCCTGTTTGGCGAGGCCGTAGAGCGCCTCCCAGAAACGATTCTTCTCCTTGGGCCGAGAGGTCAGGTCGTCCGCCGATGGATTGACAATGATCAACCGCAAATGCGGGTTGGTGCGGACCGCCGCGAGAATGGGCTCAGACAAGTGATCGTCATTGAAGCCGAAGCCCGAGACGATGAGGCAGGTATTCGGTTCACGCAGCGCCGCCAGGTACTGAGAGATCAGTTCCAGGTGCGGTTGTACATAGGACTGCTGGTACTTGCCTTTAGCGGGATAGATGAGACAGGCGGTCGCTGGCGCCGGGTCGGTTTTGATCTCGATGTCACCCGAACCGGATTGATCCCAGTTGACCGAACCATGCAGCTTGTACAGGTGAAACACGCCCTCCAGCGGGTTGCCGACCTCATCGCCTGTCGAAGGTCGGCGGACGATGTCGTATAAGAAAAACCGCGGATCAAACTGCCTAGGCTGCGTGAACGAGAAGCCGTCGAGCAAGACCAGCCCCTGCTTGCCAGCAGCACGCTCAAAGCAAAGATCGTAGTTCGTCGTGAACAACTTCATTCGCGAGTCGCGGACGCGGCGACGAGACAGACGGTGCAGGAACGTCCGATGGCTCGCCAACTTGGAATCGTCAGCGCCATCGAGAAAGGCGGAACACTTCTTCAGGATTACAGCCTTGGAGGCGGATACGAATTTCTCGACCTGCTCGCTCTTCTTGATCTGAAGGTATGCATCGCATCGCGAAAGCAGGGCCTCAATGTTCTCGTGTTCGACTGCAGTCTCATAGCCGATCTCGGCAATGACGGCTTTGGCCTGCTCGCTCGGCTTTCGTTCATCTGCTCCAGTGTCAGGATTCGCATTCACGCAGTGATCCCACAGCGTCCACATCGAGGGGCCGTTGATCTCTCCCAGAGATGTCCCGCTTCCCGCGAGCGCGACCACATGCTGCATCTGAAGCGAGGACAGCAATACCGCTTTCAGCTCTTCGCGAGCGGCGACTGCCTCTGATAGCGTCTGCTGCCTCTTCGCATCGTCGGCCTCGCCAGCCACGTCCGGCCTAAGCGCCTTCCAAGTGCCGGCTTCCGGACTGAAGAAAAGTTGTTGGCCGAAGGTGGTGGTTGGCTGTGGCGTCGTCATGTCGTCCCTATGGATGTATTTGGATACTTCCGGATACCCCGATCGCCCCGGACTTTCTGCTGGAATAGTAACAAAACGCTCGCACATTCTGGGGGGGGGGGGGGGGGGGGGGGGGGGGGGGGGGGGGGGGGGGGGGGGGGGGGGGGGGGGGGGGGG
>NZ_JASCOO010000029.1:0-43131 GCF_029959485.1 Stenotrophomonas sp. PS02301 | reverse complement strand
TTTTTTATACCAGACCGCCGGCGGCCGGCGCGGCGGGGGGGCCGGGGTGGGGTGGGGCCCCCCCGGGGGCGCCCAACACCTGGGCACGCTGGGCAGATACGTCCGCCTCGATCGTGTCGAGCAGTCCCTGCCAGCCGGCCGCACCGTGCAGCGGCGCAAACAAGGGGGTGGCGCGCAACCACGCCGCATCGCGGAAGCCGGCGTTCACCGCGTGATGCAGGGCCGCCAGCGCTGCGGCGGCGTCGCCCCGCGCCTGCAGCAACAACGCGCGTTCCAGCGCGGTATCCGACCAACCATCGTCCGCCTGGCCCTCCAGCGCATGCAGGCGCGTGGCGACCCACGCCGGCGTGGCGGCCTCATCGCCATACAGCCCGGCCAGGGTCTGCCCCATCGACTGCTGCGGACGCAGGGCACGGCTACGCTCGAAGGCCTCTGCAGCGCCCTGCCGGTCCCCCTTCAACAGCAGCAGTTCGCCTTGCAGGCGCAGCAGTTGCGGATGCGGCGTGCCGCGGGCCAGCGCCTGATCGAGCGCCTGCTGCGCCTTGCCCGGCTCGCCCATCGCCAGCAGGCTGTGCGGCCAGGCGATGTTGGCGAACACATTGTCGGGATAGAGCTGGAAGTTGTGTGCATGGCGGCGCGCGGCGGCATCGGTGAAACCGAGCAGCTCCAGTTCGCGCGCGACCTGCACGTCGCGGAAGCGAACCCGCTCGGGCGCGCGCAGCGACAGGTTGTCCTGCAGCGCCTGCGCAAGGTACCCGCGTTCCTGACGCAGATAGGCCAGCGAGGCGCGGGTGCGCTCATCATCCGGGTCGCGCTGCAGGGCCTGCTGGTAGTCGGCCATGGCCTGCGGCATCGCGCCGAGGCAATCGTAGGCGTAGCCCCGCGCCGCCCATCCGGCCGCATCGTCCGGCGCCATGCGGACCCCCTGGCCGGCCAGCACCAATGCCTCCTGCGCGCGCTCGCGGGCGCCATTGAACAGGCAGGCATCCGCAGCCAGCGCCCGCGCGAGCCCGCGCCGCGCCGCCAGTGATTCGGGGTCGATCTGCAGCGCCTGGCGGTACAACGCCATCGCGCGCTCGTTGTTGCTGGCCTGGCCGATGCCCGCGTAATACGCAGCACGCTGCAGCACCGGATCGGCAGGCGACACCGGCGCGGTGCCGGGGCGGATCACGATCAACGCGCCAACCGCTGCGGCCGCTGTCATTCCCGCTGCCATCCAGACCCAGTGTGTACGTCCGTGCCTGCGTGTCGCGCGGGCACCCTCAGTGGTACCGGTGGCAACGGTGTCGTGCATCACCGGCTGCGGCGGTGTGCACAGCTGGTAGCCACGGCCGCGCACCGAGCGCACATACCGTGGCCGTCGGCTGTCATCGCCCAAGGCCTGCCTGAGCAACTTCACCCGCTGGCTGATCGCATCCTCGCCGACCACCGCCGGTGCCCACACCTGCTCGGCCAGCGTGTCGAAATCGACGACGGCGTCGCCATGCGCCAGCAGACACTCCAACAGCCGCCAACTCAGCCCGTTGACCGGCAACACCTCATCCCCGCGCCGCACTTGCTGTGCGGTGCGGTCGATGTGCAGATCCAGCAGGCGGACGGTCTCCATGCCGGCAAGCATAGGGCACGTGCCTGCGTCGCGGTGCCCCTTCCCGCGGGGCTTACTTCGCAGGGCCCTGGAACGGCGCCACCATCGCCTTGAGCAGGCTGCCCTGCGCATCGTCGCCGGTCAGCTCCCACATGAAGACACCGCGCAGGCCGCTGTCCTTGGCGAACTTCGCGCGCAGGCCGATCGAGGTGGGATCCTCGAAGCTGACGAAGACCTTCTCGGTGGCGTTGTACAACCACGGGCTCTGCGCAACCCGGTGCCAGTGCCGCTGCCAGCCGGGTTGGCCGAGCATGCTGGCCTGGATCTGCCGCCAGTCGCCGGCCGGATGCGGCACGCTGTAGGGCTGGTAGAGGCCATGATTGGCGTCGCCTTCAAGCTTGAAGCCGCGGCCGTAGAACGGCATCCCCAGCACCAGCTTCTCCTTCGGCACGCCCTGCTGCTCGTAGTAGGCCACCGCGCCGGCCACGCTGTTCCAGCGCTTCAGCCCGGGTGCCAGCGGATCTTCGGGCACCTCGTGCAGCGGCGCGTTGAAGGTGGACACCGCTGAAAAGCCGGTGCCCATGTCGTAGCTCATCAGGTTGATGAAATCGAGCGTGCGGCCGAGCGCCTTGAGCTCATAGCTCCGTGCCGGATCATACGGCCCATCGGTCTGCACGCGGCCGGCCGGCAGTGCGGCGGTGACCAGCCGGTGCTGGCCGTCGGCCTTGTCCAGCGCATCCAGCTGGCGGCGGAACTCGCGCACCAGCAGGGTCATGTTGCGGCGATCCTCCGGGCGGTCGGTGATCTCGGCCGGGCCGCCATACACGGGGAACTCCCAGTCGATGTCCACGCCGTCAAAGCTGCCGCGATGACGCTCGAAGAACATCGCCACGCAGGAAGACACGAAGCGCTGGCGGCTTTGGGCGGTCAGTGCTGCATCGGAGAAGCCCCCGGCGTTCCAGCCGCCGATCGAGATCAACGTGTGCAGCTTGGGATGCGCGCGCTTGAGCGTGGCCAGCGCCTTGAAGTGCGCATCCGCCTCCGGCGCGACCACGCATTGCCCTTGATCGATGGTGGCGAACGCGTAGAACAGATGGGTCAGCGTATCGGCCGGAATGTTCTCCACCGGATAGCGCTCGGCGGAGCCGCCGGGGTAATACGCACCGATCACCTTGGGCAACGGCTCGGCGGCGGAAGCGGCCTGCGGCATGACGCTGGCGATCAGGACGGCGAGGACAGCGACAGTAGAACGGAACATGGGATCTCCCGGATCGAAGGCGAGGCCACGTTAGCAGCGCGATGTGGTGTGTGGGCGCTTTACGCGGTGATGTCCTGCGAATCCGTCCGGCGGACACGCACGGCTGACCCGCGCGGGCCTGGCGACGGTCTGCAGGCCGCGCAGCGCGAGCGGGTAAGCGCCACAGACATGTCACCCGAGGGCGTCGACTGCGGCGCATGAACACGCAATCTGTCCCGCACGCCCCGCTGCGCAGAACGCGGGCACAAAAAAAGCGGGCCGAAGCCCGCTTTTTTCTTGTCTGCGTAGGCGTGAGGACCGACGGTCCTCACCTACCGCGAGATCGGCGTGGGCCGATTACTCGGCGGCCGGGGCGCCCTCGCCTTCTTCGACGGCCTTCATCGACAGGCGGATACGGCCCTGCTTGTCGACTTCCAGCACCTTGACCTTGACCACATCGCCTTCCTTCAGCACATCGCCGACCTTCTCGACGCGGTCGCTGGAGATCTGCGACACGTGGACCAGACCGTCCTTGCCCGGCAGGATCGTGACGAACGCACCGAAGTCCATGATCTTGGCGACCTTGCCTTCGTAGATGCGGCCCGGCTCGACGTCCGAGGTGATCTGCTCGATGCGGGCCTTGGCAGCCTGCGCAGCGATGGCATTGACCGATGCGATGACGATGGTGCCGTCATCCTGGATGTCGATCTGGGTGCCGGTTTCCTTGGTGATGGCCTGGATGGTGGAACCACCCTTGCCGATCACTTCGCGGATCTTGTCCGGGTGGATCTTGATGGTCAGCAGGCGCGGCGCGTAGTCCGACAGCTCTTCGCGCGGGGCGGTCAGGCCGTGGGCCATTTCACCCAGGATGTGCAGACGGCCAGCCTTGGCCTGCTGCAGTGCCTGCTTCATGATCTCTTCGGTGATGCCTTCGATCTTGATGTCCATCTGCAGGGCGGAGATGCCCTCAGCGGTACCGGCGACCTTGAAGTCCATGTCGCCCAGGTGATCTTCATCACCCAGGATGTCGGACAGGACGACGAAGCGCTCGCCTTCCTTGACCAGACCCATGGCGATACCGGCCACCGGCGACTTCACCGGCACACCGGCGTCCATCAGGGCCAGCGAGGAACCGCAGACCGAGGCCATCGACGAGGAGCCGTTGGATTCGGTGATTTCCGAGACCACGCGGATGGTGTACGGGAAGGCTTCCAGCGACGGCATCACTGCCAGCACGCCGCGCTTGGCGAGACGGCCGTGGCCGATTTCGCGACGCTTCGGGCCCATCATGCGGCCGGTCTCGCCCACCGAGTAGGGGGGGAAGTTGTAATGGAAGAGGAAGTTTTCCTTGTACTCGCCGGCGACGGCATCGATGACCTGGCCATCACGGGCGGTGCCCAGGGTGATGGTCACGATGGCCTGCGTTTCACCGCGGGTGAACAGCGAGGAGCCGTGGGTACGCGGCAGGATGCCGGTCTTGACCGAGATCGGGCGGACGGTGTCCAGCGCACGGCCGTCGATGCGGACCTTGGTGTCGAGCACCGAGTTGCGCATGGTGCTGTATTCCAGCTCGCCGAATTCCTTCGACAGCTCGGCCGGGTTCCAGCCTTCGGCGGCCACACGGCCAGCCAGCGACTCGACCACGTCCTTCTTGATCGCCGAGATGGCGTCACGGCGCTGCAGCTTGTCGCGCACCTGGAAGGCTTCGCCCAGGCGCGGGCCGATGGCTTCCTGCAGGGCGCTGATCAGCACGTCGTTCTTGGCCGGGGCTTCCCAGGTCGACGGCTTGGTGCCGGCTTCCACGGTCAGCTCGTTGATCGCGTTGATGACCTTCTGCATTTCGCGGTGACCGAAGGTCACAGCGCCCAGCATCACGTCTTCGGACAGCAGCGCGGCTTCGGATTCCACCATCAGCACGGCGTTGGCGGTACCGGCGACAACCAGCTCCAGCTCCGAATCCTTCAGTTCGGTCACGGTCGGGTTGAGGATGTACTCACCGTTCTTGTAACCCACCTTGGCGGCGGCGATCGGACCCTTGAACGGGGTGCCGGCCAGCGACAGCGCAGCCGAGGCGCCGATCAGGGCAGCGATGTCGCCATCGATGTCCGGGTTCAGCGACATCACCGTGGCGATGATCTGAACTTCGTTCTTGTAGTCTTCCGGGAACAGCGGACGGATCGGGCGATCGATCAGGCGCGAAATCAGCGTCTCTTTTTCGGTCGCGCGGCCTTCGCGCTTGAAGAAACCGCCCGGGATACGGCCACCTGCGTAGAACTTCTCCTGATAGTCGCAGGTCAGGGGGAAGAAGTCCTGGCCCTCACGCGCGCTCTTGGCGGCAACGGCGGAGACCAGCAGCACGGTGTCGTCGAACTTGACGATGACGGCACCGCCGGCCTGACGGGCGATTTCGCCGGTTTCAAGCGTGACGGTGTGCTTGCCGTACTGGAAGGTTTTGGTGATTTTTGCCACGGGGGTTTCCTTGGATGATGCTTTCTTCAATGGACCGCGGGCGACCCTTGCCGCCGACGGGTGACCGGTTGTCCGGCCCATACGTTTGATGCGGTACTGCCAAAACAAAACCGCGGCGCATTCCTGCGCCGCGGTGGGGGTTCGTGCTTAGCGACGCAGGCCGAGCTTTTCGATCAGGGCCTTGTAACGCGGAGCGTCTTTCTTCTTCAGGTAGTCCAGCAGGCTGCGGCGGCGGTTGACCATCTGCAGCAGACCACGACGGCTGTGGTGATCCTTCTTGTGGGTCTTGAAGTGGCCGGTCAGCAGTTCGATGCGGGCGGTCAGCAGAGCGACCTGGACTTCCGGGGAGCCGGTGTCAGCCGCGCTGCGCTTGTTGTCTTCAATGACTTTCTGGGTGTCGATCGACATATCTGTTTTCTCTTGGATGCGTGGCCCGCAGAAACGTCCCATTGACGTACCGCGCGACTCGCCGTTAACGAAAGGATGAACCCGCAGAACGCGGGAAGCCTGAAAAGGCCGCGGAATTGTAACGTCCGCGGGCGTCAGGAACAAGGACCGGGGTGGTGCCCGGGCGGCTCGCTCAGAGGTTGAACAGGCGCTGCGGGGCCAGCAGACCGGTCTCGTCGACCTGGCCCAGGCCCTGGATTGCCTCCGCCGGGCCGAAGACCACCACCCCACCCTGCGGCCAGCTGGCGTCCCGGATCCGCTGCCCGACGCGGAAGCGACGGATCTGCTCGTCGTCCAGCGTGACCCGGGGGTAATGGGCCAGACCCGCGTCCAGCGGCAGCAGCAGGGCCTCCATGCCGGCTTCATCGCCCTGCTCGGCCAAGGCGCGCAGGGTCTCCAGGGTGACCATCGGTGCCTCACGGAAGGGATCCACCCAGAGCCGGCGCAGGCCGGCGATATGGGCGCCGCAGCCCAGCGTCTCGCCAAGATCGCGGGCCAGGCTGCGGATGTAGGTGCCTGAACCGCAGGTCACCCGCAGCGACAGCCGGGTCGGTTGCTGCGCCAGCACCTCCAGGGCGTGGACCTCCACATCGCGCTCCGGCGCTTCGATCGCCTCGCCACGGCGGGCCTTCAGGTACAGCGGCTCGCCGCCCTGCTTGAGCGCGGAGTAGATCGGGGCGCGCTGGCGGATGCGACCGCGCAGCGGTGCCAGCGCCGCCTCCAGTTCGGCCGCACTGATGGCCGGGACCGGGCGCTCGCGCAGCACGGTGCCATCGGAATCGTCGGTATCGGTGGTCTGGCCCAGCACCACCTCGGCGTCATAGGCCTTGGCCGAGCCGAGCAGCAGGCCCGCGATCTTGGTCGCTTCACCGAAGCACAGTGGCAGCAGACCGGTGGCCAGCGGATCCAGGCTGCCGGTGTGGCCGCCCTTCTCGGCGCGGTACAGGCGGCGGGCCACCTGCAGGGCCGCGTTGGAGCTCATGCCGGTCGGCTTGTCGAGCAGCAGGATGCCATCCAGGCGGCGGAATGAAATTCGGGGTGCCATGCATTCAATTCAAAACGGCGCCGTGTGGCGCTGCCGGTCAATCCGGCCTCCGGCGGAGCGGTCGCACTGCGACAGGCCCCGCCCCATAAGACAACAGCCCTTTCGGGCTGTTGGTCCATCAGGCTTTCTTTTCGCCTTCGTCGGCGTCTTCGCCTTCGTCGTCTTCGCCGCCGTCATCACCCTGCCGGCTCTTCTCTGCCGCCAGCGTATCGGGCAGATCGCGCAGGATGTTGTCGATGCGCTCGCCGCGATCCACCGAATCATCGTAGTGGAAGTGCAGCTCGGGCACGTGGCGCAGCTTCATCGCACGCGCCAGCTCCATCCGCAGCTCCCAGGCCAATTCCTTCAGGCCTTTCATGGCCTCCACCGAACGTTCGGGCATCAGCGCGGTGACGAAGATCTTGGCATGCGCCATGTCACGGGTGATTTCCACGTCGGAGACGCTCACCGAAGGCAGGCCGTGTACACGCACGGCGTTGTGCACGAGCGTCCCCAGTTCGCGGCGGATCTGGGCGGAAACACGGTCGGTTCGATGGAAGGTCTTTGGCACGGTAGGCGGACTCGTCTTGAAGGGTGATGCGTAAGCGAAAAAGCCGGACCGCGCGATGCGGTCCGGCCTGGAACATTACAGGGTGCGCGGCACTTCGATACGCTCGAAGCACTCGATCTGATCACCCGGCTTGACGTCGTTGTAAGCCTTCACGCCGATACCGCATTCGGTACCGTTGCGGACTTCTTCGACGTTCTCCTTGAAGCGACGCAGCGATTCCAGCTCGCCTTCGAAGACCACGACGCTGTCGCGCAGGACGCGGATCGGCTTGCTGCGCTTCACCGTGCCTTCGATGATCATGCAGCCTGCGACCGCACCGAACTTCGAGCTGCGGAACACATCGCGGACCTGGGCGATACCGATGATCTCTTCGCGGATTTCCACGCCGAGCAGACCGGAGGCCACCTGCTTCACCTGATCGATCACGTCATAGATGATCGAGAAGTAACGCAGGTCCACACCGTTGGACTCGATGATGCGACGCGCGGAGGCGTCGGCACGCACGTTGAAGCCGATCACGGTGGCCTTGGAGGCAACCGCCGAGTTGGCGTCCGATTCGGTGATGCCGCCCACGCCGGAGTGGATCACGTTGATGCGGATGTCGTCGTTGGACAGCGCGACCAGTGCCTGGCTCAGCGCCTGCACCGAACCCTGCACATCGGCCTTGATCACCAGGTTCAGCACCTGCTGGCCATCGCCCTTGCCCAGAGTCGCCATGATGTCTTCCATGCGGCTGCCCGCGGACTGCACCAGGCGCGATTCACGGCGCTTGGTTTCGCGCTGCTGCGCAACGTCCTTGGCCAGACGCTCGTCTTCAACCACGACGAAGTCATCACCGGCATCCGGCACGCCGGACAGACCCAGCACCTGCACCGGAATCGACGGGCCAGCCTGATCAGGCTGTGCGCCGGTTTCGTCGAACAGGGCGCGCACGCGGCCGTACTGGATACCGCAGACCAGGTAATCGCCCTTCTTCAGCGAACCCTGCTGCACCAGCACGGTGGCGATCGGGCCACGGCCCTTGTCCAGCGAGGACTCGATGACCACGCCGGTGGCGCGACCGTCGGCCACGGCCTTCAGTTCCAGCAGTTCAGCCTGGATCGAGATCGCGTCCAGCAGGTCATCGATGCCCAGACCGGCCTTGGCCGAGATCTCGACCATCTGCACGTCACCACCGAAATCTTCGGAGACGACCTGCTCGGTGAGCAGCTCGTTCTTGACGCGCATCGGATCGGCACCGGACTTGTCGATCTTGTTGATCGCCACGATCAGCGGCACACCCGCCGAACGGGCGTGCTGGATGGCTTCCTTGGTCTGCGGCATGACGCCGTCATCGGCCGCCACCACCAGCACCACGATGTCGGTCAGCTTGGCACCGCGGGCACGCATGGACGTAAACGCCGCGTGGCCCGGTGTATCCAGGAAGCTGATCACGCCCTTCGGCGTTTCAACGTGGTACGCACCGATGTGCTGGGTGATGCCACCGGCTTCGCCCGTGGCAACCTTGGTGCGGCGGATGTAATCCAGCAGCGAGGTCTTGCCGTGGTCGACGTGGCCCATGATGGTGACCACCGGCGGACGTGCCACCGGCTCGCCCTGGTTGCCACCGGCCAGCGCCAGCAGCGCGTCTTCGGCGTCGTTGGTGTTGGCACGGATCACGTTGTGGCCGAGTTCTTCGGTCACCAGCGCGGCGGTGTCATGGTCGATGGTCTGGGTGATGGTCGCCATGACGCCCATCTTGAACAGCGCCTTGACCACATCGCCGCCCTTGACGGCCAGCTTCTGGGCCAGATCGGCGACGGTGATGGTGTCGCCGATGGTGACGTCACGCACGATCGGCGCGACCGGACGTTCGAACCCATGGGCACCACCGCCGCTGCGCGACTGGTTGCTGTCACGGCGGCTGCCGTGCTGCACGCGCCCGGTCGGACGACCGCGCGAGTTGCTGTTGTTGCCGCGGCGGGCACGATCGGCGGCCGACAGATGCAGCTGGCCGGCGAAGCGGTTGCCACCATCGTCATCGCGCTTGGCGCCCGGACGGTTGTTGTTGTTGTTCGAGTTGCGATCGTCCGAACGCGGTGCCGGACGGGCAGCCGACGGTGCAGCCGGGCGCGCGTTGCGGGCCGGTGCATCGGCAGCAGCCGGCTTGGCCGCAGCCGGGGCCGGCGGTGCGTTCTTGGCCGCTTCAGCAGCGGCTTCGGCCGCCTTGCGCTCGGCTTCGGCACGTTCCTTGGCGTCGATTTCTTCCTGACGCTTGCGGGCGATTTCTTCGTCGCGCGCACGGTCCTTCTCGGCCAGTGCGCGCTGCTCGTCCAGATTGCGCTGGCGGGATTCCTCCAGCTTGCGCAGGATGTCGGCGCGCTCCTCATCCGCGGTCATCGGCTTGCCGCTGGCGTCCTTCATGTAGGTACGCTTCTGGCGCACTTCCACGTTGACGGTCGTCTTGCTGCGGCCGGCACTGACGGTCACTTCCTGCAACTTGCGACGGTTCAGGGTGATCTTCTTGGCGGCTTCGTCGGTGCTCTCGACGGGCTGCTCGGTCTTGCCGTGCGAGCGACGAAGGAAGCCCAGGAGCTTCACCTTTTCGGTACTGGTCACGACCTGGTCGGGACCGCTGAACTTCATGCCGGCTTCGGCAAGTTGTACGAGCAGTTTATCGACCGGGGTGTTGACCAGTTCGGCAAGCTTGCGGATGGTGGTTTGCTGCGACATTCGGATCCTATGATCTGGTTGGCGCTCCCTCGAAACGTGCGAAGGCAGCGCGGAGTCTAAGCCCTGAGCGGGTCAGGGCACTGTTCATCGCTGGCTCATTCGCCGCGCTCCAGGCGGGCGATCTCCTCGGCTCGGGCGGCAAGGATCAGGGCGGCGGCGCGCTCCTGGTCCATGTCCTCGATGCCGAACTCGAGGATCTCGTCGGCGGCCAGGTCCGACAGGTCCTCACTGGTACGCACGCCGTGACCGGCCAGGGCGTAGGCAGTTGCCTCGTCCATGCCTTCCAGGGCGAGCAGGTCTTCCGACGGCGAGCCGTCTTCCAGACCTTCTTCCACCGCGAGCGCTTCGTTGAGCAGCGCATCGCGGGCACGGGCACGCAGCTCTTCGACGATGTCTTCGTCGAAGCCTTCCACGGCCAGCAGTTCGCCGACCGGGACGTAGGCGATTTCTTCCACGGTGTTGAAGCCTTCGGTCACCAGGATGGCGGCGATTTCTTCATCCACTTCCAGCTTGTCCATGAACAGCTGGCGGGCAACACCCTGCTCTGCCTCGGACTTGGCGGTCACCTGGTCCTGGGTCATCACATTGAGCTGCCAACCGGTCAGGCGGCTGGCAAGACGGACGTTCTGGCCGCCCTTGCCGATCGCCTGGGCCAAGCGCTCTTCCGCCACGGCCAGGTCCATCGAGTGCTTTTCTTCATCGACGATGATCGACTGCACTTCCGCCGGCGCCATCGCGTTGATGACGAAGTTGGCGGGGTTCTCGTTCCACAGCACGATGTCCACGCGCTCGCCATTGAGCTCGTTGGACACGGCCTGCACGCGCGAACCGCGCATGCCGATGCAGGCACCGATCGGATCGGTACGCGAATCGTGGGCCAGCACGGCGATCTTGGCGCGGTCGCCCGGATCACGTGCACAGGCCTTGATCTCGACCAGGCCCTGGCCGACTTCCGGCACTTCGAGCTTGAACAGTTCGATCATGAATTCCGGGGCGGCGCGGCTGATGAACAGCTGCGGGCCACGCGGTTCGGAGCGAACTTCGGCCAGGTAACCGCGCACGCGGTCGCCAGCGCGCAGTACGTCGCGCGGAATGCCCTTGTCCTTCGGAATGAAGGCCTCGGCGTTCCCGCCCAGGTCCACATAGATGTTGCCGCGCTCGGCGCGCTTGACCACACCGGTGACCAGTTCGCCGACGCGATCCTTCCACGCATCGACCACCTGCTGACGCTCGGCCTCGCGCACGCGCTGGACGATCACCTGCTTGGCGGCCTGTGCGGCGATACGGCCGAAGTCCGGGTTTTCGATCTGCTCTTCGATGTAGTCGCCGACTTCCACGCCGTCGGCTTCATCGATGGCGTCCATCAGACGGATCTGGCGGTCCGGGGACTCCATGACCACGTCATCGGCCACCACTTCCCAGCGGCGGAAGGTTTCGTAGTTGCCGTCCTTGTGGTCGATCGACACACGGGCCAGCACTTCTTCTTCCGGGTAACGCTTTTTGGCAGCCGAAGCCAACGCTGCCTCGATGGCATCGAAGATGACTTCGCGCGGGACGCCTTTTTCGTTGGCGACCGCATCCACTACCAGCAAAAGTTCCTTGCTCATTGGCTCACTCCGCGCGCGGCTTTTTGGCCGCCGGCTCGTTGGATGGTTTCTTGTTCGCCTTGCCACCCTGTTTGGGTGCCGGGCCAGTCGGTTTGGTCGGAGCCAGGCCGAGGGCGGCCCAGTCCGGCATGATGCGCGCCTTGTCGATGTTGTCGATGTCGGCGGTAAACGGGGCATTGTCGACCTTGAAGGTGACCGTGCCTTGTTCGATATCCACGGCGAGGATCTCGCCCTGCAGACGGCGGCGGCCGTCCTGCGGCAGGCTCAGCGTCACCTTTGCCGATTCGCCGATGGCGCGCTCGAACTGGTCGCCGGTGAACAGCGGGCGGTCCACGCCCGGCGAAGACACTTCCAGCGTGTAGTTCGCCGTGATCGGGTCCTCGACGTCCAGCTGGGCGGACACTTCGCGGCTGACGCGTTCGCAGTCGTCGATGTTGACGATGCGCTCGGGCTGTTCGGCCAGCGGCACGTCGATGTACAGGCGCAGCGTGGCACCACCCGGGGCGGTCAGATATTCCACGCCCAGCAGCTCGAGACCCAGCGACTGAACGGTGGGGGCGAGCAGATTCGCGATTTCGGTTGCCTTGTCGCTCACAGTCGGCCTTGATTCGTTGAAAAGAAATACGGGTCTGGTCCGTTGCATGGACCACCTTCCGGAAACAACAAAGGGCCCGTTGGGCCCCTGTCCGGTACAACTCCGGTCATGCTGGATTCCGGTGCAGATGCGCACGTGGTGCGTTCCTGCGAGCCCAGCGTTCCGGGGGTCATGGCGGCCTGGGTACAGGTTGCCGTTCCTGGAAGCCGGTTGCGGGGCCTGTTCATTTCCGTTGACAGGAGATGAGTAGACAGTCCGCTAAGCCACTGATGATAGCCGTTGCACCGCGCTGGTGCAATGGCTGGGGTGGTTTGTGGTGTCTCTATTCGGAAAGCTGAACAGCCAAAGCGGGCTGTTTCGGCTTTCGTCCAGGGCATCGGTGCAGGCAGGTCCGCGGGACGCGCCGTGAACCCCGCTCCGCGGCCCGGCCCAGCCGCTGGCGGCTGTGCGTTCGAACGCATGCGAGGCAGTGCCTCGCAGGCAATGCGCCCTCACCCATGGGGGCTCATGGGCGACATCCATGTCGCCCAATGGTCCCGCCAACCACTACTCGCCATTGATCTTGGGTGCGCTTCGATGCCGATGCCATAACGAAAAAAGCGACCTCGTTGCCGAGATCGCCTTTTCGTCTACTGCATCTGCACTGCAGATTTTCTGTGGTAGCGGGGGCAGGATTTGAACCTGCGACCTTCGGGTTATGAGCCCGACGAGCTGCCAGACTGCTCCACCCCGCAGCAGAAGCGGAATTGTAAGGGACTTTGAGTTCCCGCGCAACCCCTTTGAAACATCGGCTGTGAAAGGCGAGCCAGACCCAGGAACGAAAAAAGCGACACCGTTTCCGGTATCGCTTGATTCGTCCACTGCCTCCGGTTTGCACCGGAGCTATATGGTAGCGGGGGCAGGATTTGAACCTGCGACCTTCGGGTTATGAGCCCGACGAGCTGCCAGACTGCTCCACCCCGCAGCAGAAGCGGATGAGTGCGGAAGACCAGGGGGACTTCCTAGCAACGATGTTCTGGCGAAACCGCTGCATCAACAACTCAGGAGATGAATATTACACGAGTTGCGCACGTTTGTATCGTTTTTTACGAAATATGTGCAAATGCCTGCTGGCACCACACCATGATCGGGTTCCACGCCACACCCAGGGCCAGCAGCGCCAGGGCATTCACGCCCAGCACCACGCCCAGCACGCGGTCGTTGTTGGCCGGCAGCGGCTCACCCACCGGCTCATCGAAGTACATGACCTTGATGACGCGCAGGTAGTAGAAGCAGCCGATCACGGCGCAGATCACGCCGACCATGGCCAGCCACAGCATGTCGCCCTGGATCGCGGCACCGAGCACGGCCAGTTTGGTCCAGAAGCCCAGGAACGGCGGGATGCCTGCCAGCGACGCCATGATGCACAGGACCAGGCCCGCCATCCACGGGTTGCGGGCATTCAGACCCTTGAAGTCTTCGATCTTCTCGGCCTCAAAGCCATTACGCGACAATGCGATGATCGCGCCGAACGCAGCAGTGGACATGATCGCGTAGCTCAGGGCGTAGAACAGCGCCGCCGAGTAACCCCGCTCGCCACCACCGGCCATGCCCATCAGCAGGAAGCCGATGTGCGAGACGGTCGAGAACGCGAGCATGCGCTTGAGGTTGGTCTGCGCGATCGCCATCAGATTGCCGATCACCAGCGACAGTGCGGCCAGACCACCGATCAGGTACTTCCACTCGTCGGCCAGCGGACCCACGCCCATTTCCAGCAGGCGGTAGGCCATGCCGAACGCCGCCAGCTTCGGGGCCGAGCTGATGAACAGCGCGACCGGTGCCGGGGCACCCTGGTAGACGTCGGGCAGCCACATGTGGAACGGGGCGGCACCCAGCTTGAAGGCAACACCGGCGATCATGAACACCGCGCCGGTCAGCAGCAGCATCTTCTCTTCGGTATGCGGAATGGCCGCGTTGATGGCATCCAGGTGCAGCGAGCCGGTGGCGCCGTAGATCAGCGACATGCCGTACAGCAGCAGGCCCGAGGCGAGCGAGCCGAGCACGATGTACTTCATCGCCGCTTCCGAGGCCAGGCCGTTTTCACGGTTGCTGGCGACCAGGGCGTAAGAGCACAGCGCCAGCAGTTCCAGGCCCAGATAGACCATCAGCAGGCTGCCGGCCGAGACCAGGATCATCATGCCCGCGGTGGCGAACAGGATCAGCACCGGGATCTCGCCCTGGTAGAGCTTGCGCTCGCGCAGGTAGCTCCAACCGTAGATCAGGGTCAGGCCGCTGCACAGCACGATCACGGTCTTCATCACGTCGGCCGCGTTGTCGCGGACGAACATGCCGTGGAAGACCTCGCCCTGCCCGCCCACTCCGGTGGCGAGCATGAAGAACACGACCGCCAGCGCAGCGATCGAGAACAGGTGGGTCCAGATCTTGTTCTTCTCACTGATGAAAAGATCAAGCATCAACAGGGCGAACGCACTGCCAACCAGCACCAGCTCGGGAGCGAGCGGCGGGAGGTCAGCGGCGGTCAGTGGCAACAGCGGCGAGGTGGTCATCATCAAATCCTGGAATCAATACTCTCGACGGCCCGATTACAGCAGCTTGCTGGATGCGATCTGCATCGCCAGCTTCGCGATCGAGGGCTCCATCAGGTCGGTCAGCGGCTTGGGGTACAGGCCCAGGGCAAGGGTGCCCACGGCGAATACACCCAACACCAGCCACTCGCGACCGTTGATGTCCTTCAGTTCGGCGACATGGGCGTTGGCCACTTCACCGAAGAACACGCGCTTGTACAGCCACAGCGTATACGCCGCGGTGATCACCAGGGTGCTCGCCGCGCCGAGTGCCAGCCACGGATTGCGCTGGAAGCTGGCCATGATGATCATGAATTCACCGACGAAACCGCTGGTACCCGGCAGGCCGGCATTGGCCATGAAGAACAGCATGGCGAAGGTGGCGAACCAGGGCATCACGTTGACCACGCCGCCGTAATCGGCGATGCGGCGGCTGTGCATGCGGTCGTACAGCACACCCACGCAGGAGAACATCGCGCCGGACACGAAACCGTGCGAGACCATCTGCACCATCGCGCCCTGCAGGCCCAGGCGGGCTGCGTCCGGGTTACCGGCGTCACGCACCAGCCACAGGGCGATGAAGGTGCCCAGGGTGACGAAGCCCATGTGCGCGATCGACGAATAGGCGATCAGCTTCTTCATGTCGTCCTGCACCAGGGCGACCAGGCCGACGTAGATCACCGCAATGAGCGACAGCGCGATCACCAGCCAGGCCCATTCATGCGAGGCGTCCGGCACGATCGGCAGGTTGAAGCGCAGGAAGCCGTAGCCACCGATCTTCAGGGCGATGGCGGCCAGGATCACCGAGCCGGCGGTCGGCGCTTCCACGTGGGCGTCCGGCAGCCAGGTGTGGACCGGGAACATCGGCACCTTGACCGCGAAGGCGATCAGGAAGGCGAAGAAGATCCAGGTCTGTTCCTTGCCCGACAGCTGCAGCTGGTACAGGTCGGCCAGCTGGAAGCTGCCGCCCTTCAGGTACAGGTAGATCAGGGCCACCAGCATCAGCACCGAGCCGAGGAAGGTGTACAGGAAGAACTTCAGCGCGGCATAGATGCGGCGCGGGCCGCCCCAGACACCGATGATCAGGAACATCGGGATCAGCATCGCTTCGAAGAACACGTAGAACAGCATCGCGTCCGTCGCCGAGAAGATACCGACGGTGACACCTTCCAGGATCAGGAAGGCGGCCACGTACTGGTTCACGCGCTTGTCGATCGCGCTCCAGGCACCGATCAGGGCCAGCACCGAGACCAGCGTGGTCAGCAGGATCAGCGCGATCGCGATGCCGTCGACGCCGAGGTTGTAGCCGATGTCGTAGGCGGGAATCCAGGCGCGGGTCTCGACGAACTGCAGCGCGTCGATTCCCGTGTCATAGCCGCTGAGCAACGACAGGCTGGCCACGAAGGTCAGCACCGCGACGCCCAGGGACGCCCACCGGGCGGTTTGGGCATCACGGATGGCAAGGATCAATGCACCGCCGATGATCGGCAGCCAGATGAGAACACTAAGTAGGGGCCAGTTCGACACGTCTTCTTATTCCGTACAGGTCATCAACGCAGGTAATGCATCAGGACGCCCAGAAGGGCAATCAGGCCGATGATCATCGCGAAGGCGTAGTGATAGAGGAAACCGGATTGGGTGCGACGCAGCAGGTTGGCCGCCAGATCGATCAGGCGCGCCGAACCGTTGACCACCACACCATCGACCACATTCGTGTCGATCGCGCGCGAAACCTTGCCGAGCTTGATACCGCCGCCGGCGAAACCGCCGATCCAGAGCTTGTCGAAGCCGTACTTGTTCTCCAGCACCGACACGATCGGCGCGAAGGTCTTGCGGGCCTTGCCGGCCAGTTCCGGCTTCCACAGGTAGAACAGCGCCGCCAGCAGGAAGCCGACCACCGTCAGGATGAAGGCCGGGGCCATCATGCCGTGGATCGCGAAGGCCACCGGGCCGTGGAACTCTTCGGCCAGCGCACCGATGGTGTTGCGCGCCGGGTCGTAGAAATCAACGATGCCGGTGAAGAACGAATGCACCTGGCCCGGGATGGCGGCGTCGGCGTGGTCGCCGGCCCAGTCGGTGCCATACAGCATCGGACCGATGCTGAAGAAACCGATGACCATCGAGGGGATCGCCAGCAGGATCAGCGGCAGCGTCACCACCCACGGGGTTTCGTGCGGCTCATGCGCGCCATGGCCGTGGCCATGATCGTCATGATGCGCGTCGCCGTGGTGGGCGTCGGCGGCATGCGCGTCAGCGGCGTGGTGATCGTCATGGCCGTGACCGGCGTGCTTATCGTCATGGCCGTCGCCATGGGCATCATGCGCGTCGCGGAAGCGCTCCTTGCCATGGAAGGTCAGGAACAGCAGGCGGAAGCTGTAGAAGCTGGTCACGACCACGCCACCCAGCACCGCCCAGTACCCGTAGGTTGCCACCCAGCTCGAGGACACATGCGCGTGGTGCTGCGCGGCCTCGATGATGGTGTCCTTGGAGTAGAAGCCGGAGAAGAACGGGGTACCGACCAGGGCCAGCGTACCGATCCACATGGTGACGAAGGTGATCGGCATGTACTTGCGCAGGCCGCCCATCTTGCGCATGTCCTGCTCGTGGTGCATGGCGATGATCACCGAGCCCGCGCCGAGGAACAGCAGCGCCTTGAAGAAGGCGTGGGTCATCAGGTGGAACACGGCCGCCGAGTACGCCGACACACCCAGGGCGACGGTCATGTAACCCAGCTGGGACAGCGTGGAGTACGCGACGACGCGCTTGATGTCGTTCTGCACGATGCCGATCAGGCCGGTGAAGAACGCGGTGGTGGCGCCGATGAAGAGCACGAAGTTCAGCGCGGTCTGCGACAGCTCGAACAGCGGCGACATGCGGGTGACCATGAAGATGCCCGCGGTGACCATGGTCGCGGCATGGATCAGGGCCGAGATCGGGGTCGGGCCTTCCATCGAGTCCGGCAGCCAGACGTGCAGCGGCACCTGGGCCGACTTGCCCATCGCACCGATGAACAGGCAGATGCATATCACGGTGGCGACCGACCAGATCACCGGCTCGCTCATCACCGGGATGGAGGTGCCGAACAGATCGATCGTGCCCGACCAGATCTGGATCAGCGCATCCGGGTGGCCCAGCACCTGGGCGTTGGCGAACACGGTGGCGTAATCCAGGGTGCCAAACACCCACAACACGCCGGCGATGCCGAGGATGAAGCCGAAGTCACCGACACGGTTGACCAGGAAGGCCTTCATGTTGGCGAAGATGGCGGTCGGGCGCTTGAACCAGAACCCGATCAGCAGGTACGACACCAGGCCCACCGCTTCCCAGCCGAAGAACAGCTGCAGGAAGTTGTTGCTCATCACCAGGGTGAGCATCGAGAAGGTGAACAGCGAGATGTAGCTGAAGAACCGCTGGTAGCCCGGGTCATCCTGCATGTAGCCGATGGTGTACACGTGCACCAGGAAGGATACGAAGGTCACCACGACCATCATCATCGCGGTGAGCTTGTCGACCATGAAGCCGACGTGCGCCGAGTACTGGCCCACTTCGAAGAACGTATAGAGGTTCTGGTTGAACGGCTGGGCGCCGCCCCACAGCAGCATGTACAGCACGTAGCTGGACAGCACGCAGCTGACCGCCACGCCGAGGATGGTGACCGCCTGCGCGCCAGCGCGACCGACCTGACGACCGAACAGGCCGGCGATGATGCTGCCGAACAGCGGTGCGAGCACCACTGCGATCAACAGACTCTTGGAGAGAGTGATTTCCATCTACGGATCAGCCCTTCAGCGAATCGACTTCGCCGACATTGATGGTGCGGCGAGTACGGAACAGGGTTACCAGGATCGCGAGGCCGATGGCGGCCTCGGCCGCGGCCACGGTCAGGATGAAGAAGACGAACAGCTGTCCGGCCGTATCACCCATCTCACGCGAGAACCCGACGAAATTGATGTTGACCGACAGGAGCATCAACTCGACGGACATCAACAGCACGATGATGTTCTTGCGGTTGAGGAAAATGCCGGCAAGGCTGATGCAGAACAGCACCGCACCCAGCGCCAGAATGTGGCCAAGCGTGATCATGGCTGCGCCTCCTCGTTGCTGGACGGCTTGATATTGGTGTGCACGACCGGCTTCTCCACATCCATCTTGACGATGCGCAGGCGATCGCTGCCCTTGACCATGGTCTGCTCGGACGGGTTCTGGGTCTTCAGGCCGGTGCGGCGACGCAGGGTCAGCATGACGGCGGCAACCACGGCCACGGTCAGGATGACGGCGGCGAACTCGAACGGCAGCAGGTACTCGGTGAACAGGCTGCGGGCCAGCCAGGTGATGTTGGAGGTGTCGGCCGCCAGCGCGGCAGCGTTGTCGGCCGGGAACGGATTGACCGCCCTGCCCTTCACGCCGATCAGCACCAGCATCTGCACGAGCATCGTCACCGCCACCACCAGGCCCAGCGGCAGGTAACGTACCCAGCCCTCACGCAGGTTGGAGGGATCGATGTCCAGCATCATCACCACGAACAGGAACAGCACCATGACCGCGCCGACGTAGACCAGCACCAGCGCGACACCGAGGAACTCGGCCCCGACCAGGATCCAGATGCAGGCCACGGAGAAGAAGGTCAGGATCAGGCACAACACGGCGTAGACCGGATTGCGCACGCTGATCACCGCCGCAGCGGAAATGCCCGCCACGATGGAGAAGACCCAGAAACTGATATTTACCCAATCCATCATTCGACCTCAGCGGAAAGCGGCATCGGCGGCGCGACGCTCGGCGATCTCGGCTTCAAGCCGATCACCGATGGCCAGCAGCTGCGGCTTGGTAACGATGTTCTCGCCACGGTTCTCGAAGTGGTACTCGAGAATGTGGGTCTCGACGATCGAGTCCACCGGGCAGCTTTCTTCACAGAAGCCGCAGAAGATGCACTTGAACAGATCGATGTCGTAACGGGTGGTACGGCGGGTGCCGTCCTCGCGCTTGGCCGAATCGATGGTGATCGCCAGCGCCGGGCACACCGCTTCGCACAGTTTGCATGCGATGCAGCGTTCCTCACCGTTGGGATAGCGGCGAAGTGCATGCAGACCGCGGAAACGCGGCGACTGCGGGAACTTCTCCATCGGGTACATCATCGTGTACTTCGGCTTGAAGGCGTACTTCAGGGTCAGCCACAGACCACCGAGCAGCTCAAGGAGCAGCAGGCTTTTGAAGTAATGGGTAATTCGGTTCATCGCTTAGACGCCCTTCTGGATCACGCCGTAAAACACCATCAACGCCGTCACTGCAATCCAGAAGATGGTGAGCGGGATGAAGACCTTCCAGCCCAGACGCATGATCTGGTCGTAACGGAAGCGCGGGAAGCTGGCACGGAACCAGATGTAGGAGCTGGCGAAGAAGAAGACCTTCAGCAGCAGCCACGGCCAGCCGCCCTTCCAGATCCAGTCGATCCACGGCGAGATGTCTGCCGTGATCCAGCCCTGGAGCGGGCTCAGCCAACCACCGAGGAAGAAGATCGAGATCAGGAAGCTGATCAGGATCATGTTGGCGTATTCGGCCAGGAAGAACAGCGCGAATGCACCACCGGAGTATTCGACCATGTGGCCGGCCACGATTTCCGATTCACCTTCCACGACGTCGAACGGCGCGCGGTTGGTTTCGGCGACGCCGGACACCCAGTACACGATGAACAACGGGAACAGCGGCAGCAGGAACCAGTCGAACAGACCGGAGTTGCCCGCCTGCGCCATCACGATGCTGCTCAGGTTGAGGCTGCCCGAGGCGATCATCACGCCGACCAGGGCAAAGCCCATCGCGATTTCGTAGCTGATCATCTGCGCCGAGGCGCGCATGGCACCCAGGAACGCGTACTTCGAGTTGGAGGCCCAGCCGGCCAGGATGATGCCGTACACGCCCAGCGAGGTCATTGCCAACAGGTACAGCAGACCGGCGTTGGCGTTGGACAGCACGATCTGTGCGTCGAAGGGAATCACCGACCAGGCCGCGAAGGCCGGGCCCAGCGTGATCAGCGGCGCAAGGATGAACATCGCCTTGTGCGAGCTGCTCGGCTGGATGATCTCCTTGAACAGCAGTTTGAAGACGTCGGCGAAGGCCTGGAAGATGCCCATGCCGACATACATCGGGCCATGACGCACGTGCATCCAGCCGATCAGCTTGCGCTCCCAGACCACGTAGAAGGCCACCGAGATGATCACCGGCATGGCGATCACCAGGATCTTCAGGATGATCCAGAGCAGCGCGCCGATGTCGCCCAGTGACAGCAGCCACTGGTGCAGCGGGTCAACCGCGTTCAACAGCAATTCGTTCATGCAGCCACCACCGTTACGCGTGCGGCACCCAGCGGTGCGGTTGCACCGTGGCCCGATTCAATCCAGACCGAACCCGCGGCGACGCGGGCATCGACCACCACCGGCAGGGTGGCGCGACCGGCATCGGTGCCGACCTTGGCCATCTGCCCTTCGGCCAACTGCAGGCGGGCGGCATCGGCGATGTTGAGCACGATGCGCGGGGCGGTGTTGAGCGGATGCGACTGCAGTGCCTGGGCGCGACGGACCACCGCATCGGTGCGGTAGATCGCGGCGGTCGAGGTCACTTCCAGGCCCTCGCCTGCCACCGGCGTTGCCGCCGAGGACGAGACGGTGACGCTGACCGGCGCCAGGCTGGCGCGCAGGCCGGCCAGATCGGTGAACTCGAAACCGGCCAGCGACATCTCGCCGCCCAGTGCACGCAGCACACGCCAGCCTTCACGCGCCTCGCCCGGCAGCTTGCCGCCGGCACGGGCCGACTGCTCGCGACCATCGAGGTTGGTCAGGGTGGCATCCACTTCCGGCAGCGCGCCGATCGGCAGGATCACGTCGGCGATGTCGCGGGTCGAGGCACAGGCGAACTGGCTGAAGGCCACCACCTGGGCACCGGCCAGTGCCTTGCGGGCAGCGGCGGCGTCGGCGAAGTCCAGGCCCGGCTCGATGCCGTAGATGGCATAGGCCTTGCGCGGCTGCGCCAGCATGGCGTTGACGTCCTTGCCGGCCGGCAGCACGCCGGCGCGGGCCAGGCCCACGGCATTGGCGCCCTGCGGGATGCGGCACAGCTTGGCACCGGTCGCGGCGGCGAAATCACGCGCAGCGGCGCGGATCGCGGCGGCCTGCGGGTGGTTTTCGGCGATGCCACCGACGATCAGCACGGCGTTGCTCGCGCCCTTCACGGCGTCGCGCAGCGCGGCGTTGCCCAGTGCGTCGATGAAGGCCGACGGGGCGACGATCTGCTTGCTGGCCAGCTTGAAGGCGAAATCGAAGTCCACCGGATTGACGGCGTGGATCTTCGCGTTGCGCGTGGTCTGCGCCTTGCGCAGGCGGGCATGCAGCAGCGGCAGCTCGTGGCGGATGTTGCTGCCGAGCACGACGATGCTGTCCGCGCCTTCGATCTCGGCCAGCGGCAGGCCGAAGACTTCGGCGGTGGCGGCGTCGGAGAAATCGCGGTTGTTGATGCGGTGATCGATGTTCGTGGTGCCCAGGCCGGCGGCGAGACGGGCCAGCAGTGCACCCTCCTCGTTCGAGGCCGACGGGTGCACCAGCACGCCGAGGTCGTCACCCTGGTGGGCGGCGAAGATCTCCTTGGCTGCGGCCAGGCCTTCGGCCCAGCTCACTTCCTTCCACTCGCCATTGACCTTGCGCAGCGGCTTGACCGCACGGTCTTCGCTGTACAGGCCCTGGTGCGAATAGCGGTCCCGATCGGACAGCCAGCATTCGTTGACCGACTCGTTGTCGCGCGGCACCACGCGCAGTACTTCGCCGCGGCGCACGTGCAGGAACAGGTTCGAGCCCATCGCGTCGTGGTAGCCCAGCGATTCGCGCGCGGTCAGTTCCCACGGCCGGGCGCGGAACTGGAACACCTTGTTGGTCAGCGCACCGACCGGGCAGACGTCGACCACGTTGCCGGACAGCTCGGTGGTCAGCGGCTTGCCGTCGTAGGTGCCGATCTGCAGGTTCTCACCGCGGTACATGCCACCCAGCTCGTAGGTACCGGCAACGTCGGCCGTGAAGCGGACGCAGCGGGTGCACTGGATGCAGCGGGTCATTTCGGTGGCGACCAGCGGACCGATGTCCTCGTCGGGCACCACGCGCTTGCGCTCGTTGAAGCGGCTGACCGAACGGCCATAGCCCAGCGAAACGTCCTGCAGCTCGCACTCGCCGCCCTGATCGCAGATCGGGCAGTCCAGCGGATGGTTGATCAGCAGGAATTCCATCACCGAGCGCTGGAACTTCAGCGCCTTTTCACTGCGGGTGGCGACCTTCATGCCATCCATGACGGGCGTGGCGCAGGCCGGCGCCGGCTTGGGCGACTTTTCCACGTCGACCAGGCACATGCGGCAGTTGGCGGCGATCGGCAGCTTCTCGTGGTAGCAGAAGCGCAGGATCGGAATGCCCGCCTTGTCGGCGGCCTGGATGATCATCGAGCCCTTGGGCACGACCAGGGACTGGCCGTCGATTTCGACGGTCACATGATCCGGTGGCACGCTCGGGTTTACGGGTTGCGCGCTCATGCGGCGGCTGCCTCCACCTTCTTGCCGTCAACCATCGAATGACCGTTGACGATGTAGTACTCGAATTCGTCCCAGAACTGGCGCAGGAAGCCCTGGATGGGCCATGCCGCCGCTTCACCGAACGCGCAGATGGTGTGGCCTTCAATCTGGCCGGCCACCGTCTTCAATTGATGCAGGTCTTCCATCGTGGCCTTGCCGGCGACGATGCGCTCCAGCACGCGGTGCATCCAGCCGGTGCCTTCACGGCACGGGGTGCACTGCCCGCAGGATTCCTTGTGGAAGAACTGGCTGATGCGGCAGGCGAACTTGACGCAGCAGACGCTGTCATCCAGCACCACGATGGCGCCCGACCCCAGACCGGTGCCCAGGGCACGCAGGGTGTCGTAGTCCATCTGCAGGCCCTTGAGCTCTTCAGCCTTCAGCACCGGCATCGAAACGCCGCCCGGGACCGCGCCCTTGAGCGTGCGGCCCGGCTTCAGACCACCGGCCATTTCCAGCAGGTCGTCGAAGGTGGTGCCCAGCGGCACTTCGAAGTTGCCACCCTTCTGCACGCAACCGGAGACCGAGAAGATCTTCGGACCGCCGTTCTTGGTCAGGCTCAGGCCTGCGAACCATTCCGGGCCGTTGCGGATGATCGCCGGCACCGAGGCATAGGTCTCGGTATTGTTGATCGTCGACGGCTTGCCGTACAGGCCGAAGTTGGCCGGGAACGGCGGCTTGTAGCGCGGCTGGCCCTTCTTGCCTTCCAGCGATTCCATCAGCGCGGTTTCTTCGCCGCAGATGTAGGCGCCGGCACCCAGCGCACCGTAGATGTCGATGTCCACGCCGCTGCCGAGGATGTCCTTGCCCAGCCAGCCGTTCGCGTATGCGTCGGCCAGGGCCTGCTCGAAGTTCTCGAACGGCTCGTGGTGGAACTCACCACGCAGGTAGTTGTAGCCCACGGTCGAGCCGGTGGCGTAGCAGGCGATCGCCATGCCTTCCACCACCGAATGCGGGTTGTAACGCAGGATGTCGCGGTCCTTGCAGGTCCCCGGCTCGGATTCATCCGAGTTGCACAGGATGTACTTCTGCATGGTGCCCTTGGGCATGAAGGACCACTTCAGGCCGGTCGGGAAGCCCGCGCCGCCACGGCCGCGCAGGTTGGACTGCTTGACCATCTCGATGACCTGCTCCGGCGAGATCTTCTCTTCGAGGATCTTGCGCAGGGCAGCGTAGCCGCCGGTCTTGAGGTAGCTTTCATACGACCACGGAGTGTCGTAATGCAGGGTGGTGTAGACCACCTGGTGCGGCAACGGTGCGGGACCGACCGGACCACTGGGTGCGTGATGATGTGCCATGTCTTACTCCAACCCGTCCAGCAGCTCGTCGACTTTCTCGACGGTCAGGCGCTCGTGGTAATGGCCATTGATGACCATCATCGGCGCACCTGCGCAACCGGCCAGGCATTCTTCTTCGCGCTTGAGGTAGATGCGGCCATCGGCGGTGGACTGACCGGTCTTGCACCCGAGCTTCTTCTCGGCGTGCGCGACCAGGTCTTCGGCACCGTTCAACCAGCAGCTGATGTTGGTGCAGAAGGCGACGTTGTGGCGGCCGACCTTCTCCAGTTCGAACATCGAGTAGAAGCTGGCGACCTCGTAGGCCCACACCGGCGGCAGATCCAGGTACTTGGCGACGCCGGCGATCAGCTCGTCGGTCAGCCAGCCCGCATTCTGTTCCTGTGCGGCGTGCAGGCCCTGCAGGACAGCCGAGCGCTTACGATCCGGCGGGAACTTGGCCAGCCAGTGATCGATGTGCGCACGGGTCTTGTCATTCAAGACCACCATCGGGTCGACGTCACGCGCCGCCTCGAAATTACCTGTCGCCTTCATCGGCCGACCTCAGCGAATACGAAATCGTTAAAAACCAGAGCCTGCAGCGCCGGCAGCAGCCGGCGGGTGTCAGGCGTCGTGCAAGCGGATGCGATCACCGGTCCACCTCGCCGAACACCAGATCGTAGGTGCCGATCATGGCCACCACGTCGGCGAGCATGTGCCCGCGCACGATCGAGTCGATCGAGGACAGATGGGCGAAGCCCGGCGCGCGCAGATGCACGCGGAACGGCTTGTTGGCACCATCGGACATCAGGTAGCAGCCGAACTCGCCCTTGGGCGCTTCGACGGCGGCGTAGGTTTCGCCGGCCGGGACGCAGTAGCCTTCACTGAACAGCTTGAAGTGATGGATCAGCGCTTCCATGTCGTCCTTCATGTCTTCGCGGCTGGGCGGCGCGACCTTGAAGTTCTTGACCATGACCGGACCCGGATTGGCCTTCAGCCAGGTCACGCACTGCTTGATGATGCGGTTGGATTCGCGCATCTCGGCCACGCGGCACAGGTAACGGTCGTAGCAGTCACCTTCCTTGCCGAGCGGGATGTCGAACTCGACCGCGTCGTACTTGGCATACGGCTGCTTCTTGCGCAGATCCCAGGCAATGCCCGAGCCGCGCAGCATCACGCCGGTCATGCCCCAGGCATGGGCCAGTTCCGGGGTGACCACGCCGATGCCGACCGTACGCTGCTTCCAGATACGGTTGTCGGTCAGCAGGGTTTCGTATTCGTCGACGCGCTTGGGGAATTCAACGGTGAAGTTCTCCAGGAAATCCAGCAGCGAACCTTCGCGCGAGGCGTTGAGGTTCTTCAGGGCCTTGCCCTTGTGCCAGCGCGATTCCTTGTACTTGGGCATGTGGTCCGGCAGGTCGCGGTAGACGCCGCCCGGACGGTAATACGCCGCATGCATGCGCGCGCCGGAGACCGCTTCATAGCAGTCCATCAGCTCTTCGCGCTCGCGGAAGGCGTACAGCATGACCGCCATCGCGCCCAGATCGAGCGCGTTGGACCCCAACCACATCAGGTGATTCAGGATGCGGGTGATTTCGTCGAACATGGTGCGGATGTACTGGGCACGCTCGGGCGCCTCGATCCCCATCAGGGTTTCGATCGCGCGCACATAGGCGTGCTCGTTGCACATCATCGACACGTAATCCAGGCGATCCATGTAGCCGATCGACTGGTTGAACGGCTTGGACTCGGCCAGCTTTTCGGTACCACGGTGCAGCAGGCCCACGTGGGGGTCGGCACGCATGATGGTTTCGCCGTCCATTTCCAGGATCAGGCGCAGCACACCGTGCGCGGCCGGATGCTGCGGGCCGAAGTTCATCGTGTAGTTGCGGATCTCCTGCCGGAGTTCGGCCGGATTGCTCGCAAAGGCCTGGCTGGCCTGGTGGAATTCACTCACTTGCTTGCCTCCGTCTGCGCGCTTTCGCCGGCAGCGGTCTGGAAACGGGCGTCGTCACGGATGACACGCGGCACGCCGACGCGCGGCTCGACCGAGGTTACCGGCTCGTAGATCACGCGCTGCTTCTCTTCGTCGTAGCGCACTTCGACGTTGCCGATCAGCGGGAAATCCTTGCGGAACGGGTGCCCGACGAAACCGTAGTCGGTCAGGATCCGGCGCAGGTCCGGGTGACCTTCGAAGATCACGCCGAACAGATCGAACGCTTCGCGCTCGAACCAGTTCAGGCCTGGCCAGATGTTGGTCAATGACGCGACCACCGGCAGCTCCTCGTTCGGCGCAAAGCAACGGATGCGCATCGTGAGGTTGTGCTGGTAGGAACGCAGCTGGGTAACCACGGCGAAACGCTGCAGCGGGATCGGCTGCGGCTGGGCGCCATCGCTGGTTTCGCGGGTGGGGAATTCACCCCAGGCGAAACGGCCGACGGACTTGCCCTCCACGCCACGGCTGAAGCCCTGGGACGACACATCGGCCGTATCCCATTCGTCGCTGCCATAGCCGAGGTAGTCCAGGCCGCACAGGTCAACCGCCTGCTCGAAACCGAATTCGTCGCGCAGCGCCAGAGCGGTGGCATGCCAGTCAGCGGCGGGCACTTCCAGCGTCACTTCGCCGCGGGGTTCGACCACGAAGACCTGCGCACCTGCGAAACGTGCGGAAAGTCGGTCGATGAAGGAATGTGCTTGCTCTGCCATGGGGGCTTGGCGTGCTCTTGTCAGGAGGGATGTCAGCGGGCGATGGTCTGCGTACGCCAGATCTTCTTCTGCAACTGCAGGATCCCGTACACCAGCGCTTCGGCGGTAGGTGGGCAGCCGGGGACATAGATGTCCACCGGCACCACGCGGTCACAGCCACGCACTACTGCATAGGAGTAGTGGTAGTAGCCGCCACCGTTGGCGCAGCTGCCCATCGAGATGACCCACTTCGGGTCCGGCATCTGGTCATAGACCTTGCGCAGGGCCGGAGCCATCTTGTTGACCAGGGTGCCGGCCACGATCATCACGTCGGACTGACGCGGCGACGGGCGGAACACCACACCGTAACGGTCAAGATCCAGACGCGCCGCACCGGCGTGCATCATTTCCACTGCGCAGCAGGCCAGACCAAAGGTCATCGGCCACATCGAACCGGTACGCGCCCAATTCAACAGCGCATCGACGCTGGTGGTCACGTAGCCCTTTTCGAGCAGGGGGTTGTCGCCTTCGGGGCGCAGGATGTCATCGACCCGCCCTTCCGGGACCGGGTTGTTCATCAGGCCGTCGAGCGTCTGAATTACTCCCATTCCAGCGCTCCCTTCTTCCAGACGTAAATGAAACCGAGGAAAAGCATGCCTACGAAGAGGCCCATCGTGACCAGCGAACGTGCGCCGAGTTCCATGAAGACCTGGGTCCACGGCACGATGAAGATGATTTCCAGATCAAATACGATGAACTGAATCGCGATCAGGTAGTAGCGCACATCGAACTTCATGCGCGCGTCCTCGAAAGCCTCGAAGCCGCATTCGTACGGCGAGAGCTTTTTAAGATCAGGACGTCGGGGACCGAGGAATCGGCCAACCAGCATCAGCGCAACGCCGATACCGGTGGCAACGATCAGAAACAGCAGAGACGGCAAATATTCGGCCAGCACAGCGATTCTCTCTTGCCTCTGCCGCTGCGCCTGCAGGCGCTTTGGCATGGGGGAGTGGACGGATACCGCTACCTGGCGCTTTGCGCGCCAGACGAACCCGCTTACAAACAAATGGTGCCCAAGAGGGGACTCGAACCCCTACGACTCTCGTCGCTACCACCTCAAGGTAGTGCGTCTACCAATTCCGCCACCTGGGCTTACGATCGCACCGGTTGTTCTCCAGTGCGCCGCATATTGTAACCGTCTTCAGCGAGTCTGGGTGCCTTCCGAAGGCTTTTCTTCACCAGATTTCGGCGTTTCCGCCTGAGCCGGCACAGTGGCCGACGGAACAGGCTGCTGCGACGGGGTTTCCGGGGCCTTCGGCACGACCGGAAGCTCGCCTGCCGGCGCGACTGGCGCACTGGCGGCCGGCGCCGACATCAGACCCAGATCCTGCTGCGCCGCCGGGCGCGAGCCATGGCTGGCGTACCAGGCCATGAAGAGGCTGATGCCGAAAAACACCACGGCCAGCCACTTGGTCGACTTGGACAGGAAGTTGGACGCGCCACGCGCGCCGAACACAGTGCCCGAGGCGCCGGCACCGAAACCCGACCCTGCGGCCGCGCCGGAACCACGCTGCATCAGGATGAGCGCGATCATGGCCACTGCGACCAGCACGTAGACCACATTGAGGATCAACATCAGCATTTCGAATCCGTCCTCGGACATGTCGTGCCGGCGGTTGGGCCGACAACGTAACTAATTAGCGCCCCGCCGCCGCGGCAGCGATGGCAAGGAAGTCCGCGGCCACCAGGGAGGCGCCGCCCACCAGCCCACCATCGACATCGGGCTGTGCGAACAGTTCCGCGGCGTTGTCGGGCTTCACGCTGCCGCCATAGAGGATCGACAGTGAATCCGCAATTCTAGCATCGAGCTTGGCCACTTCGCCACGGATGAACGCGTGGACCTGCTGGGCCTGCTCCTTGGAGGCGGTCCGGCCGGTACCGATGGCCCAGACCGGCTCATAGGCGACCACGGCCTGGGCGAAGCCGGCGGCGCCGACCAGTTCCAGCACCGGGGCGAGCTGGGCGGCGATGACCGCCTCGGTCTGATGGGCCTCGCGCTGTTCAAGGGTTTCGCCCACGCACAGGATGGGGGTCAGGCCGGCATGCAGGGCGGCGGCGAACTTGCGCGCGACCAGCTCACTGCTTTCGGCATGGTACTGGCGGCGTTCGGAGTGGCCGACCAGGCCATAGCGGGCACCGACTTCAGCCAGCATGGTGGCCGAGACTTCGCCGGTGTAGGCGCCCTTTTCGTTGCTGCTGACATCCTGGGAGCCAAAGGCGACGGCGCGCCCTTCGAAGGCTTCGACCAGTTCGCCCAGGTACGGGAGCGGCGGCAGGACCACGACTTCGACGCCCTGCAGGGGGAGGTCGGCAACCAGGTCACTGACCAGGTCGGTGGCGAATTGGCGGCTGCCGTGCAGCTTCCAGTTACCGGCGACGATCTTGCGGCGCATGGCGGGGCTCCTTTGGGTATCAGCCGGCCATGATAACGGATGCAACGAAATGGCGTTGGCGGGAAAACGCTTACATTTCAATTGGATATTTATTTTTCGTTGCGGCCCCAAGTCAACAGCAAGGGCGACGGGGCCGGTGGACGTGCCCGGACTGGGCGGGCGTGGGTGGGTTGGCGGGACACGCCGTAAACCCCGCTCCGCGTCCCGGCTGGGCATGGCAGCGCTCGCCCAACACGGGGCAGCGAATAGCCAAATGCAACCAGGGCAGCAATGTTTGGAGCCAGCCAGAGGCAGGCAATACGCGAAACGAAGAAGGCCGCCTTTCGGCGGCCTTCGTTCTTGCTCCGGTAGGATCGCTTACTTCAGCTTGATCTCGCGCAGGCGCTCTTCCAGGAAGCCGTGGGCGGTGATCGGCTCCGGGTAGCGGCTCGGGTTTTCCGGGGTGATGCAGGTCGGCAGCACGTCGATCAGGAAATCCGGGTTCGGGTGCAGGAAGAACGGCACCGAATAACGCGGCTGGCGCGCCTGCTCGCCCGGGGGATTGACCACGCGGTGGATCGTCGAGGGATACACATGGTTGGTCAGGCGCTGGAGCATGTCGCCGATGTTGACCACGATGGTGTCCGCGTCCGAGGTGAACGGCACCCACTTGCCCTCGTGCGACTGCACTTCCAGGCCGGCGGCGCTGGCGCCGACCAGCAGCGTGATGAAGTTGATGTCGCCATGGGCACCGGCGCGCACGTTCGGGATGTTCTCCGCGGTGATCGGCGGGTAGTGGATCGGACGCAGGATCGAGTTGCCGTTGTTGGTCTTGTCGGCGAAGAAATCCTCCGGCAGGCCAATGTGCAGGGCCAGCGCCGACAGGACGCGCGAACCCAGCGTGTCCAGCGCCTGGTAGATGGCGTAGCCGCGTTCACGGAAGTCCGGGACCTCGCTCGGCCACAGGTTCGGGGCCATCACGTCACGGTACTTGGAGTCGTCCGGGATCTCACGACCGATGTGCCAGAACTCCTTCAGATCGAAGTGCTGCGAACCCTTGGCGGTCTCCACGCCGAAGGCGGTGTAGCCGCGCGCGCCGCCGCTGCCGGGCACGTGGTACTGGCGCTTGGTCTCTTCCGGCAGCGCGAAGAAGGCCTTGAAGACCTCATACGCGGCGTCGATGTCGGCCTGCGGAATGCCGTGGTTGCGGATGCCAGCAAAGCCCCATTCGCGGTAGGCCGCACCCAGCTCGGCCACGAACGCGTCGCGGTCGGTGTCAAAACGGGTGATATCGAGGGTGGGGATCTGGCTCACAGCGATTCCTGCTTGTTCATGGTGGTCGGTGGGCCAGCTGTGGCCCGGCTGAACATTGTGCCAGATCGGGCCAACCCCGCCACCGATACATTGATACAAACCGATACAATGCGCGCGCCCAGACGGCCAGAACGGGCTAACGGCGACGCTCACGCGCCGCCCCTTTTACTCCCAGCGTCGCCCGGTCCGCCTCATGGATGCCCTGCCCTCCCCTCATCGCCGACGGCGTTGCGCTGGCTCACGCCGGCAGGGCCCAGCGTGTGGCCGATGGACCCGCATGACCTTCCACCCACGGCACCGCACAGCGCATGGGATGCGCTGGCGCGATCCCGCAGGCAATGACGATGGCCGCCCGCGAATGCCACGGGCGCTTTTCCACACATGGACTGTCCACCGATGAACGTGCCACTGAAAATTCTCCATACCGAGGCTGCCAAGGGATTTGGCGGGCAGGAGATCTACATCTATCGCCACATGCTGGCCATGCGCGAGCGCGGCCATGACGTCTCCCTGCTCTGCCAGCCCGGCGCCCGCCTGGGCGAGATGGCGCGCGAAGCCGGCTTCACCGTCCACGCGCTGAAAATGGGCGGCCTGCTGCGCATGCTGCGGGGGATCTGGTCAGTCTCGCGCCTGGTGCGCCGCCAAGGCTACGACGTGGTCAACACCACCAGCCGCCGCGACAGCCTGATCGCCGCTGCCGGCGCACGCCTGGGCGGCACGCCACTGGTGGTGCGCTCGCGCCACCTGATGAGCCCGATCAACTCGCTGCTGACCTACACCGGCCTGCCCCACCGGGTGATGACGGTGAGCAGTTTCGTGAAGAAGCTGATGGTCAGCCGCGGCATCGAGGACGCGCACGTCGGCATCGTCCCGCCGATCGCAGTACCGCCGCAGTGGTCGCAGATCGCCAAGCGCGATCCTTGGCAGTGCCTGCAGGACACCCGCGCGGACGTGCGCGCGGAGCTGGGCTTCAACGACGAACAGATCGTGGTCGGCTGCGTCGCGGTGCTGCGCGAGCCCAAGGGCCACCTGGAACTGCTGCAGGCCATGGCGCCGCTGTGCCGCGCCGATGCGCGCGTGCAGCTGGTGATCGTCGGCGACGGCCAGCCGGTGATGGACCGCCTGATCGCCCTGCGCGAGCAGCTCGGCATCGCCGCCCAGGTGCACTTGCTGGGCTACCGCCAGGGCGCTTGCCGGCTGATGACCGGTTTCGATATCTTCGCCCTCGCTACCCACAAGGAGGCAGCCGGCACGGTGTTTCTCGAAGCGGCGTACGTCGGCGTGCCGATCGTCGCCACGCGCGTGGGCGGCGTGCCGGAGATGGTGGTGGAAGGCAGCAACGCCCTGCTCGCGCCGCTCGGCGATCAGGCTGCGTTGACCAACGCACTGCGCACCCTGATCGAGCAGCCCGACCGCCGCCAGCAGATGGGCCTGGCGGGCTGGGAGTGGATGCGCAGCGCCCACCGTTTCACCCCGACCGGTCACACTGAAGCGACCGAACACTATTACCACCAGTGGTTGAAGGAACTGGGCCATGGCCAACGCTAGATCCGTCCCGGTGCTGATGCACCACCATGTCTCCCCCTCTCCGGGGATGATCACGGTGTCGCCGGAGAACTTCGAAAGCCAGATCGCCTGGCTGGCGGCCAACGGCTGGACCTCGCTGACGCTGGACCAGTACGCCGGCTTCCTCGCTGGCAAGCCGACCCCCGCCAAGTCGATCGTGATCACCTTCGATGACGGCTACCTGGACAACTGGGTGTACGCGCACCCGATCCTGGCCAAGTACGGCATGCACGCGGTCGTGTTCGTGGTCACCGGCTGGATGGGCGAAGGCGATGTCCGCCCGCATGCCGGCCAGGCCGGCGCCACCCTGCCCGCAACGCCGGACCATCGCGGCTGCGAGGCGGCGATCCTGCGCGAGAACCGCCCGGACGAGGTGATGATGCGCTGGAGCGAAGCGCGCGCGATGATCGCCGCCGGCACGTTCGAGGTGCACTGCCATACGCACACGCACACGCGCTGGCTCAAGCAGGATATCTCCCGCGAGCACAAGCGCCAGGGCATCAGCGGCGACCTCTCGGTGGCACGCGAAGTGCTGCAGCAGCAGCTGGGAACGGTCTCGGACACGCTGTGCTGGCCGTACGGCGATTTCGACGAGGACTACGTGCAGATCGCACGGGCGCAGGGCTTCAACTACCTGCATACCACCCATCCGTTCGGCCGCAACGTGGTCGGCGGCGATCCGGGGCACATCTATCGGTTCGCGATCCGCAACCGGCCGGCGAGCTGGCTGCGCAAGCGCATCGCCTACAGTTACCACCCGTTGATCGCACCCCTGTTCAATCGCTTCAAGGCGAAGAAAAAGAAGATGGTGGCGGGGCCGTAACGCGCCACCGCGCTGCAACGAAAACGCCCCGGTCTCCCGGGGCGTTTTCAGTTTCCGGCATCCTGCCCGGCTCAGGCCGCGGCAGCTGCCTTCACCGCTGCCGAGAGGCTGTCCAGCGTGGACTGCATCAGCTCTGCGCTGTCTGCCTCGACGGTGACGCGCACCACCGGCTCGGTGCCCGAGGGGCGCAGGAACGCACGCCCACGCCCTTTCACTGCCTGCTGCGCAGCCGCCAGCGCGGCCTGCACGCTCTCGGCCTGCACGGTCGCCTTGGCCGCGCCCTGCAGACGCACGTTGACGGTCTTCTGCGGCACCTTGTTGAGCACCGACAGCACCTGGCGCAGCGAGGTCCCGTCACGGCGCAGCACTTCCAGCACCTGCAGCGCGCTGACGATCGCATCACCGGTGGTGGCGCGATCCAGGCACAACAGGTGACCGGAGGCTTCGCCGCCGAGCACGCCATTGTTTTCCACCAGGGCCTGATGCACGTAGCGGTCGCCGACGTTGCTGCGCTGGAACGGGATGTTCAGCCGTTCCAGTGCCTGCTCCAGGCCAAAGTTGGTCATCAGCGTACCGACCACCGGGCCATGCAGTCGCCCACTGCGCTGCCAGGCCTGGGCCAGCACGAACAGCAGGTCATCGCCATCGACCGGATTGCCCTGGTCATCGGCCATCAGCACGCGGTCGCCATCGCCGTCGAAGGCGATACCGAAATCGGCCCCAACCTCACGCACTTTCGCCGCGAGATTGTCGATGTGCATCGAGCCGACGCCATCGTTGATGTTCAGGCCGTTGGGCGCATCGCCGATGCTGATCACCACCGCGCCCATCTCGCGGAACAGCAGCGGGGCGACGTGGTACGTAGCACCGTGCGCGCAGTCGAGCACGATCTTCAGCCCGCGCAGATCGAACCCGCGCGGCACGCTGGCCTTGCAGAATTCGATATAGCGGCCAACCGCATCGCGGGCACGCATGGCCTTGCCCAGCCGCTCGGACTCGACCGTGGTGAACGGCGCATCGAGCGCGGCCTCCAGCGCCAGCTCGGTGGCGTCATCGAGCTTCTCGCCATCGGCGGAGAAGAATTTGATGCCGTTGTCGTAGTGCGGGTTGTGCGAGGCGCTGATGACGATACCCGCATCCGCACCGAGGGTGCGGGTGAGGAAGGCCACCGCCGGCGTCGGCATCGGGCCGAGCAGCTGCACATCGGCGCCGGCGGCGACCAGCCCGGCTTCGAGTGCGGCTTCGAACATGTAGCCGGAGATACGGGTGTCCTTGCCGATCACCACCACCGGGCGGTGCCCGTTGCGCTCGGTCAGCGCACGCCCGAGCGCATTGCCCAGGCGCAGCACGAAATCGGCGGAGATGACGCCCTCACCGACCTTGCCGCGGATGCCGTCGGTGCCGAAATACTTGCGCGACGCCATCAGGCCGCCGCATCCGGTGCGGGTGCGGGCTGACGCGCCAGCATGGCCAGGATCTCCGACAGGCGGTCGCGCATCTCGCGGCGGTCGCAGATCTGATCGATCGCACCGTGCTCGAGCAGGAACTCCGAGCGCTGGAAGCCTTCGGGCAGCTTTTCGCGCACGGTCTGCTCGATCACGCGCGGGCCGGCGAAACCGATCAGTGCCTGCGGCTCGGCGATGTTGATATCACCCAGCATCGCGAACGAGGCCGACACGCCACCGGTGGTCGGATGGGTCAGCACCGAGATGTACGGCAGCCCGGCATCGCGCAGGCGACCCAGCGCGGCCGAGGTCTTGGCCATCTGCATCAGCGAGAACAGGCCTTCCTGCATGCGCGCGCCGCCACTGGCGGAGAAGCACACGTAGGGCGCGCCGATCTCCAGCGCCTTTTCCGCAGCCAGCGAGAAACGCTCACCGACCACCGAGCCCATCGAGCCGCCCATGAAGGCGAAATCGAAGGCCGAGGCAACCAGCGGGCGGCCCTTCATCAGGCCCTGCATGGCGATCAGTGCGTCGTACTCGCCGGTGTTCTTCTGCGAGGCCTTGATGCGCTCGCTGTACTTTTTCTGGTCCTTGAACTTGAGCAGGTCCGTCGGTCCCAGGCGCGCACCGATCTCGGTGGTGCTGTCCGCATCGAACAGCGCGGCCAGGCGCGCACGCGCGCGGATGGCCATGTGATGGCCACACTTGGGGCAGACTTCCAGGTTCTCTTCCAGCTCAGGACGGTAGAGCGCGCTGCCGCAGCTGCTGCACTTCTCCCACAGGCCCTCGGGGACGCTGCGCTTTTTGCTGGGGACGTTGTCGGTGCGGATGCCAGACGGCATCAACTTGCTGAGCCAACTCATGCGGGATGCTACTTCCGTTCAGGGCGGCCCGGGGGCCGCAAAGGCGGACAGTCTAGCTCACCGTTTCCATGCTCGGGCACCCCCCGGCGGTTGCCGGGGGGCTGACGTAAACCATTCTGGTACGTACGTTTACGTGCTTCAGGCGGCGTCGAGGGCACGTCGCAGCGGCGTGAGGAATGCCTGCGCGGTTGCTGCCGCAGCCGTGGCGTCGGGCGCCTCACCCAGTGCAGCCACCAGCGCACTGCCTACCACCACGCCATCGGCCTCCACGGCCATGGCCGCGGCACTGGCCGCATCCTTGATCCCGAAGCCGGCCACCACCGGCACGCTGGAGCGGCGGCGCAGGTCGCGCAGGCGGGCACTGGCCGCACTGCTGTCCAGGCGTTCGGACGCGCCGGTCACGCCGGCGAAGCTGACGTAATACAGGTAGCCCTGGGCCATCGCGGACAGCGTATCCAGGCGGGTATCGGCGGTCGTCGGCGAAGCCAGCAGGATCAGCGCCAGGCCGGCCGCGGTGAAGATCTCGCGGGTTTCTGCCGCTTCTTCCGGCGGCAGATCGACCAGCAGGATGCCGTCCACGCCGGCGGCGATGGCGGACTGCGCGAAGCGGGCCGTGCCGTGGATCTCGACCGGGTTGAGGTAGCCCATCAGCACCACCGGGGTAGTGGCGTCGTCCTTGCGGAACGCGGCGACGGTTTCCAGCACATAGCGCAACCCTGCCCCACGGGCCAGCGCACGCTCGGAGCTGCGCTGGATGGTCGGGCCGTCGGCCATCGGGTCGGAGAACGGCACCCCGAGCTCGATCACGTCCGCACCGGCGGCGGCCAGTGCATGCATCACCGGCACGGTAGCCTCCAGGCCTGGATCGCCGGCGGTGATGAAGGGGATCAGCGCCTTGCGGCGCTCATCGCGCAGGCGGGCAAAACAGGCATCGATACGGTCCACGGACATCTCAGGCACATCCTTCAATCAGTTCAACGGCGCCACTGGCGCCCCAGTACAGCTTCGATATCACCCCGTCGAAGATCTCCAGCCGGATCGCCAGATCCGAACCGGGGTCCTGCCAGGTCAGGTACTCGCCCGTTTCCGGGTCATAGGCATGCGGTGCGCGCGTACTGCCGGGCGGCAGACGCTTGAGCGCTTCATCCAGCGTCATGCCCAGGCGCAGCCCGAACGGCCCCGGCTGGGTGATGGCCTCGTAGGATTCCTCGATCGGGGCCAGCTCGAAGCGCTGCACGTGGTCCTCCTCGACCATCATCGAGACGCCTTCGGGCAGGTTGCCACGCTCGTAGTACTCGCAGGCGCCGCTGGGCTCGCCTTCGCTCAGGCCGGCCGAATGCCACGGGCCATCGGCGGCGAGCTCGGTGAAGCGCTGCCCGATCACCACATCGCCGGCATGATCCAGCGCGACCGAGACTACCGACGGCGCAGCGTCATCCACAACGGGCGCATCGGCAGCCTTGGGCGGTTCCGGCGCGTCCTCGATCGGGCGGTTGGCAATGTCATCGTCATTGCTCGCCAGCTGCCGCGCCGGCGCCACCGCGCCCACAGGCGCGGCAGGGGCCGGCAACACCGGCGGATCCGGCGGCGCGCAGCCGGTCAGGCCGACCACCATCAGCAGCGCACTTCCCTGGCGCAGCAGCGGATTCACAGAACGAGACCCTCGCGGGCAGCGATGGTGTGCACGTCTTTGTCGCCACGGCCGGACAGGTTGCACAGCACCAGCTTGTCGCGCGGCAGATCGCGCGCGATCTTGATCGCCTGGGCCACCGCATGGCTGGATTCCAGCGCGGCCAGGATGCCTTCGCTATGCGCCAGTTGATGGAACGCGGCCAGCGCTTCGTCATCGGTGATACCGACATACTCGGCGCGGCCGGCATCGGCCAGGAACGCATGCTCCGGGCCGACGCCCGGATAATCCAGGCCGGCCGAGACCGAATGGGTTTCGGTGATCTGGCCGTCGTCGTCGCAGATCACATAGGTGCGGTTGCCGTGCAGCACGCCCGGGCGACCGGCCGCGATGGAGGCAGCATGGCGCCCGGTCTCGATGCCGTCGCCGGCGGCTTCGGCGCCGACGATGCGCACGTCGCGGTCGTTGAGGAAGGCATGGAACAGACCGATTGCGTTGCTGCCACCACCGACGCAGGCGGTGATCGCATCGGGCAGGCGGCCGTAGTCGGTCAGCATCTGCGCGCGCGCTTCACGGCCGACGATCGCGTTGAAGTCACGCACCATGCGCGGGTACGGGTCCGGGCCGGCGACGGTGCCGATGATGTAGAAGGTGTCGCGCACGTTGGTGACCCAGTCGCGCATCGCTTCGTTGAGTGCATCCTTGAGCGTGGCCGAGCCGGAGGTGACCGGCACCACCGTCGCCCCGAGCAGCTTCATGCGGTAGACGTTGATCTTCTGCCGTTCGATGTCGGTGGCACCCATGTACACCACGCATTCCAGGCCCAGCCGGGCGGCCACGGTGGCACTGGCCACGCCGTGCTGGCCGGCGCCGGTCTCGGCGATGATGCGCGTCTTGCCCATCCGCGCGGCGAGCAACGCCTGGCCGATGGTGTTGTTGATCTTGTGCGCGCCGGTGTGGTTCAGGTCCTCGCGCTTGAGCAGGATCTGCGCGCCGCCGACCTGCTGGCTGAGGCGCTCGGCGTGATAGATCGGGCTGGGACGGCCCACGTAGTGGGTCAGGTCCTTGTCGTAGGCGGCGATGAAGGCCGGATCGCGCCGCGCTTGGTCATAGGCGGCCGCCAGCTCCTGCAACGGTCCGATCAGGGTCTCGGCGACGAAACTCCCGCCATAGCGGCCGAAATGGCCGTTGGCATCGGGGTAGGCGTGGAAATCGACGATGGGGGAGACGGGGGAAGCAGACATAGCGCGACAGCCGGTGGAGACAGGCTGCCAATTTAACGCACCTGTCATGACAGGAATATCGATAATATCTGCCACGACCTGTCAGGAAAACTCACATGACCGACGGACCGTTGCCCCCGCTCAATGCCCTGCGCAGCTTTGAAGCGGCCGCGCGGCTGGGCGGGGTTGGCCGTGCCGCCGAGGCACTGCATGTCACCCATGGCGCGATCAGCCGCCAACTGCGCCTGCTGGAGGAACACCTCGGCGTCGTGCTGTTCCAGCGCGAAGGGCGTGGGCTGCGCCTGACCCGCGCCGGCGAGGATCTGCAGGCCGCCTGCGAAGGCGCGTTCGAGCAGATCCGCGAGGCGGTGGTGGCGCTCAAGCGCCAGCAGCGGCCCGAAGCGTTGGTGCTCGGCTGCAGCGGCAGCATCCTGGCGCGCTGGATGATTCCCCGCCTGCAGGCGTTGCAGACCGCCCTGCCCCAGCTGCCGCTGCATTGGTCCGCCCAGGACGGGAGCTTCACCGCCGGGCAGCAGGGCCTGGATGCCGTACTGCTGCTCGCCCAGCCGCCGTGGCCACGCGGCTGGCAGGTGCGCGAGCTGGCGCCGGAGCGGGTGGGCGTGGTGGTGAGTCCGCAGCACCCGGCCGCGGCGCGGCTGGCGCATCAGCCGCCCGCCTCCTTGTTGGGCGAATCGCTGCTGCATACGACCTCACGTCCGCAGGCGTGGCCGGCCTGGGCCCTGTCGCATGGGCTGGAGCCGGCACAGCTGCAGCTGGGCAGTGGCTTCGAGCATCTGTATTACCTGCTGGAAGCGGCGGTTGCCGGACTGGGCGTGGCGATCGCGCCAGAACCGCTCGTGGCCGATGAGCTGGCCGCCGGCCGGCTGCTGGCACCCTGGGGATTCGGCGCGACCGGGGGGTTTTGGGTACTGGCAACGCCGGAGGGTGCGGCCGATCCGCGGGTGGATGCGCTGGCCGGGTGGCTGCAGGAGCAGCTGAAGGGGTGAGTGCGCGGGTGTATCACGTTGCCGGCCAGCGGCCGGCACTACCAGGTGCTGGGTGCCAGGCCCAGGGTGGGCGGATCAATCCGCTTCGTGGCAATCGGCGCGGCGCACTTCTTCGACGAACTTGCGCATCTTGTAGCCGTCCTTGATACCCGGTTCGGACTCGATGCCACTGGATACATCCACGCCCCACGGCAGCGTGGCCACGATCGCGTCGAACACGTTGTCCGGGGTGATCCCGCCGGCCAGCAGGAACGGCCGGTGCAGGCCGGTCGGCAGGCGGGTCCAGTCGAAGGCCACGCCCGTGCCACCGCCGCCACCGGGGGCGTGGCTGTCGAAGAGGAAGCCGGCCGCGCTGGGATAGCGCAGCTGCAGCTGACGGGCATTGACCTCGTCCTTGCCGCCCATCGCCACGGCCTTCAGGTACGGCATGTTGAAGCTGCGGCAGAACGATTCGTCTTCGTCACCGTGGAACTGCAGCAGGGTCGGCCGCACAGTGCGCAGCACTTCGCGCACCTCTTCCTTGGTGTTGTCGCGGAACAGGGCGACCACGTCGACCATCGGGGCGATTGCCTGGCGCATGGCGCGCGCCTCGGCCGGCGCGACCCGGCGTTTGCTCTCGCGGGCGAAGATGAAACCGACCGCGTCCACGCCGAGCTCGCCGGCCAGGCGCACATCGCCGGCACGGGTCATGCCGCAGAACTTGATACGGGTGCGGTAGAAGGAGCGGCTCATAAGGTGACCTCGGCAGGCAGCTGCCAGTTGTCGGGGTACAGGGGACCAACGAAGACCAATCCCTGCGGCGGGGCAGTCGGGCCGGCCACGGTGCGGTCGCGCCCGGCCAGCAGTTGCCCCATCCACGCGACCGGCTGCTCACCACAACCGACCAGGATCAATGAACCGACGATATTGCGCACCATGTGATGAAGGAATGCATTGGCCTGAACGGCGACCTCCACGACCTCGCCCTGACGGGTCACCGAGAGCGACTGCATGTGCCGGCGCGCGTGCAGGGCCTCGCACTGCACGCTGCGGAAGGCGCTGAAGTCGTTCTCACCCAACAGAGCCTGCCCGGCCGCGTGCATCAGCTCGGCATCCAGCGGCCGGCGCTCCCAGCTCAGGGTCTGCCGATAGAGTGCCGGGCGGACCTGGCGGTTGAGCAGACGGTAGCGGTAGCGGCGCGCGCGCGCGGAGAAGCGCGCATGGAACTCGTCGGCCACCGGTACGCACCAGCGCACAGCGATGGAGCGCGGCAGGCGCGTGGTGGTGCCCAGCATCCAGCTGCGCGGATCACGCACGACATCGGTATCGAAATGCACGACCTGGCATTCACCGTGCACCCCGGCATCGGTACGCCCCGCACACACGACCTGGATCGGCGCATTGGCCACCGAGGACAGCGCATCCTGCAGGCTGGCCTGCACGCTTGGGCAGCCGCTCTCACCGAGCTGCTGCCAGCCTTTGAATTCGCTGCCGTCGTATTCCACGCCCAGTGCGTAGCGCATGGTGAACCTCAATGGTTTGGGGGGGCCGGCGCAGGCGCCGGGTAGTGCATCAGACGGCGTCGCGCTCGGACCATACGGCCAGCTCGTTGCCGCCGGGCTCCACGAACTGGAAGCGGCTGCCACCGGGGAAGGCGAACACCGGTTTGATGATCTGCCCGCCTTGGGCAAGCACGGCCTCGAGCATGGGCTGCAGATCATCGGCGTAGATCACCAGCAATGGCGCGCCGCCAGCGGAGGCCGTCTGCGGCTCAGCGCGGAAGAAGCCGCCCTGGAAACGGCCATCGTCGAAGGCGGTGTAGTCCGGGCCGTAATCCACGAACGACCAGCCGAACACCTGCTCGAAGAAGTGGCGGCTGGCGGCGGGATCGCGCGAGGCGAACTCGACATAGTCCAGGCGCCGTTCGCGGGCGGCCAGCGGGCGGGCGTCGCTCATCCCAGTCGCGCCAGCAGTTCGCGCGCCTCGGCCTGGCTGTGCGGGTCGGCGCCGACGGCCACTTCGTGCAGCAGGGTCCGCGCGGTCTCGGCATCGCCGAGGTCCAGGTAGGCGATGGCCAGTTCCAGTCGATCACGACCGGGGCTGCCGATGGGCGCGGTGGGCGCGTTGTCGGCGACCGAGTCGGCACTATCGAGGGTGACGTCATGGCCGGCAGTCACCGGCGCAACGTCGGCCGCGAGGGTGTCATCGCTTTCGACTGCTGGACGTTCGGCAGTGGCCGTTTCATCGGGGAATTCGAACACGCCGCGGAACGACGGCTGCGCGGCAGCTTCCAGCGCATGCGCTGGCGGCTCGATCAGCGGCGTCGGCTCGCGGAACAGCGCCTCATCCACGTTCACATGCTGAGCGTCGGCCTCGATGCTGTACGCAGACGCCGCCGTCGCCTCTACCTCGGGCAACACCGGTGCTTCGTCCGTCGCGGTCGCACTCCAGCGAGGATCGTCGAGGGCATCATGCGGATCGGCGTCGTGCGTGGATGACGCCAGCGGGAAGACCGGCTCGCGGCGCAGCCCGGCGTAGACGTCGGCCTCTGCAATGGTCTCTTCGTCGGGCACGCGCTGCGCGTCCTCCTGCTGCGCGGCCAGTTCGTCCACATAGTCGGCCGCGGGGACGGCCGCGGCCAATGCCGCGCCATCGAGCCCATCGCGCGACAGCGGCGGCAGCGGCGATGGCTTGCGGCGGCGTACCAGCGCCCATCCACCGACCACCAGCAGCAGCACGACCAGGCCCAACCAGTACCAGCCACCGCCGGCGCTGTCACGCGTGCCGGGTGCCTGCTCCAGGCGCTGTTGCGCAGCGGCCAGATCGTTGTCCTTCATTGTGATCAGCGACTGCTGCTGAGCCTTGAGCTTTTCCAGCTCGGCCACGCGTTCGCGCAGTTCCTGGATCTCGGCATCGCGCGTGGCGACGTCTTCCTTGGCCTGTCGCAGTTGTTCGTTACCCAGCATGTCGCCCTCGGTGCCGGCAGCGGTGCCGGTGGTTGTGCCTGCGGTGGTGCCGGCGGCGGCGACGGCCGGCGCGATTTCCAGGCGTGCGCCCTGGCCAGCAGCGGTCGGTGCGGCCGGGGCCGGAGACGGCGCGGCGGCCACCCCGCTGTCGGCGGGCTGCGGGGTCGCCGCGCGCGACTGCCGCCATTGCGCGGTGTGCTCGCGCACAATCGCCGCAGCCTGTTGTGCATCGATCTGGGCAAGCCCATCGGCGCCCGGCGTGCGCAGCACCGCACCCTGCTTGAGCAGGTTCACGTTGCCACGGATGAAGGCCTCGGGGTTGGCCCGCAGCAGCGCGATCATCGCCTGGTCGCGGTTGATGCCCTGCTCGCGCGCCAGCGGACCGGCGATCTGCGAGAGCGTCTGTCCGCGCTGGACGGTGACGCTACCATCGGCGGCGACGGGCGCGGCCGGGGCGGCCTGTGCAGCCCTCGGCGCGGCCGGCCGGGGTGCGGCGGCGGGTTCAGCACGGCGC
>NZ_JASCOO010000028.1:0-44168 GCF_029959485.1 Stenotrophomonas sp. PS02301 | reverse complement strand
TCAAAGAACTTTGGAATCGGCCTCAGCGCCTTCTTCCGTGTGCCCCGACGTTTCCGTCGTTGCGAGCCGCCCATTATAGACCGGCTTATCTGCTTCGTCAACACCTTTTTTCAAGGCCGCTTCACCGTAGTGAACCGTTGTTGCCGATGCCGCTTCGTCGTTCGCCTCAGAGGCTTTCGTCGTTGCGAGCCGCCTATTATGTCAGGCTTTTCGTTTCCGTCAACACCTTCTTTCGAAGCAGTTGAAGTCCTGTTCCTTCGCGGTTGCCGCCTTGCGGTGGCCCCTGCGTCGGGGGAGGGAAAGTATGTCCCTATCCGGGTCGTTTGTGAAGGGGGTGGACGACATTTTTTCACGTGGTCTCGCCCACATTCATGCTGGAAGGGGTCCGGATCGCCCGAACCCCTTGTGCCACTTAGGCCGCGACCAGCAACACGCGTGCGAAGGTGCGCTTGCCAACCTGCAGCAGGCCTTCGAAACCGGGCACGAACACCTGCTGGGCATCCTCCACCACCTCGCCATCCACCTTCACCGCACGCTCTTTGAGCTTGCGGGAGGCTTCGGAGTTGCTTGGGGTGAGGCCGGCAGCCGTCAACAGGGCACCAATACGCAGGCCTTCGGCCGGAATGGTCACTTCCTGCAGCGGCAGCAGGGTCACATCGCCCTGCCCGGTCACCGCGGCATTCCAGCCGGCGATGGCCTGTTCGGCCGCCGCCGCATCATGGAAGCGGGTGGTCAGCTCACGGGCCAGGCGCAGCTTCACCTCGCGCGGGTTCAACCCGCCCGCCTGGACCTGTTCGCGCAGGGCCTTGGCCTCGGCCTGGCTGATATCAAAGGAGAGCAGCTCGATCCAGCGCCACATCAGGTCATCGCCGATCTTCATCGTCTTGGTGACGATGTCGATGGCCGGTTCGCTGATACCAATATAGTTGTTGAGCGACTTGGACATCTTGGCCACACCGTCCAAGCCTTCCAGCAACGGCATGGTCAACACGATCTGCGGCTTCTGCCCGTAGTGCTCCTGCAGGCCACGGCCCATCAGCAGGTTGAACTTCTGGTCGGTACCGCCCAGTTCAACGTCCGCTTCCAGCGCGACCGAGTCATAACCCTGCACCAGCGGGTACAGGAACTCATGCAGGGCAATGGACTGCTGGGCGGCATAGCGCTTGGCGAAGTCGTCGCGCTCGAGCATGCGCGCCACGGTGTGCTGGCCAGCCAGGCGGATCATGTCGGCGGCGGCCATCTTGCCGAACCACTCCGAATTGAAGCGCACTTCGGTCTTTTCGCGGTCCAGCACCTTGAAGACCTGGTCTTCATAGGTACGCGCGTTGGCCAGCACATCTTCCTTGGTGAGCGGCTTGCGGGTGACGTTCTTGCCCGAGGGGTCGCCGATCATCCCGGTGAAGTCGCCGATCAGGAAGATCACCTGGTGGCCGAGGTCCTGGAACTGGCGCAGCTTGTTCAACAGCACGGTGTGGCCCAGGTGCAGGTCCGGTGCGGTGGGGTCGAAGCCGGCCTTGACCCGCAGCGGACGGCCGCTTTCCAGACGCTGGCGCAGTTCGTCGGATTTGAGGATCTCATCGGCGCCTCGCCCGATCAGGGCAATGGCTTCTTCAATCGAGGACACGTGACAACTCCCGGCAATGCCTTATTTATATGAATGACGTTAAGTACAAGTTAACCGCAGGTGCTTCACAAAAGCCAATAGGCACAAGGGTTTGACGCGGTATTTATACCTGTCTATGTTACCGACGTTTGGGCCCGCGCTCCCGGGCCAGCCAGGAACAGACCGACGATGCTCAATTCCGATCAAGGCCGCGCGCGCAAGCAGCGCTTCAAGGAACGTCTCAACGTCCTCCACGACACCGCCCTCCATCGGAAGCTCAAACAGCATCTTCCCGCGGCCTTCAACCAGCGCTGGACCCGCCGCCACTGGATGCACGCCAGCCTGTTCGCCACCATCGGCGCCCTGGTGGCCACGATCGTCCCCGGCTTCTCGCACACCATCGATTCGCCCTACTCGGTCAGCCATTCGACCTTGGCGCTGCCGTTGCCGCCGCTGTCGCTGGAACGCCAGCAGCAGACCCCGGGCGACAGCTGGCAGGTGCTGCGCGTGCAGCGCGGCCAGACCCTGAGCAATCTGTTCGACCAGGCCGGCATCCCGGCCACGGTGATGCACCAGGTGCTGGAGCACCCCGGTGTGCGCGAATCGCTGACCAAGCTGCGCCCGGGTGCGGAGATCGCCTTCGACCTGCCGCTGTCCGGTGAGCTGCGCACGATCCGCTTCGACCGCGATGCCGACAACCGCGTGGAGCTGTCCCTGGCTGGCGACAAGATCACCGAAACGGTGAGTAAGCGCGAGAGCTCGACCCGCCGCGTGGTCGCCAGTGGCGAGATCACCAGCTCCCTGTATGCCGCCGCGCGCAAGGCGGGGTTGTCGCCCTCGGCGATTGCCACGATGACCGACGAAATCTTCAAGTACGACATCGACTTCTCCAAGGACCTGCAGCCGGGCGACCGCTTCAGCGTGGTGCTGGATGAAACCTGGCGCGAAGGCGAGAAGGTGGACACCAGCAAGATCCTCGCGGCGACCTTCAGCTCGGGCGGCAAGACCTACAGCGGCTTCCGCTTCGACCGCAACGGCAAATCGGAGTACTTCGATGCCAGCGGCCGCCCGCTGAAGAAGAGCTTCATCCGCATGCCGATCCAGTTCGCGCGCTTGAGCTCGAGCTTCGGCGCGCGCAAGCACCCGGTGCTGGGCAAGATGCGCATGCACAAGGGCGTGGACTACGCCGCGCGTACCGGCACCCCGATCATGGCCGCCGGCGATGCCCGCGTGCAGTTCGCCGGGACCCAGCGCGGTTACGGCAACGTGGTGATCCTGGATCATGGCCGCGGCCACACCACCCTGTACGGGCATATGTCGCGGTTCGGCAAGATCAAGACTGGCCAGCGCGTGGCCCAGGGCACCGTGATCGGCTACGTGGGCTCGACCGGCATGGCCACCGGCCCGCACCTTCACTACGAATTCCGCGTCAACGGCGTGCACCGCAATCCGCTGTCGGTGACGATGCCGCCGCCGGAGCCGCTGCAGGGCGCCGAGCTGGCTGCCTTCCGTGCCCAGACCGCCCCCGCGCTGGCGCGGATCCAGGGCATGGAGAAGCTGATCTACGCCGATGCCAGCCCGGCACCGGATGCCAAGGCCACCGATACGGCCACGGCGAAGGCCGGCAAGCCGGTCAAATCCAACCGCGGCTGATCGCTGCGATTGACGGCGGCAACGGGTTGCGCGGAAGCTGCACGCAACCCGTTGGACCGCCTGGCCATGACCTCTGCTGTTGATCCCACCACCCCGCTCTACCTGGGCCTGATGTCCGGCACCAGCGCCGACGGCATCGATGCCGCGCTGGTGCAGTTCCCCGCCGAGGGCGGCTGCCGCTTTGTCCAAGGCCTGACCCACGACTGGGATCCGGCCATCCGCGCCGAGCTGATCGCGCTGGGGGAAGGCGGCACCATCACCTCGCTTGATGCACTGGGCCGCCTTGATGCCCAGGTCGGGATCACCTTCGCCGCGGCCGCCAACCGCCTGTTGGACAGCGCGCGCATCGACCGCACCCAGGTGCAGGCGATCGGCTCGCATGGGCAGACGGTGCGCCATCGGCCGCTGGCTGATCCAGCCTTCACGATGCAGATCGGCGATGCCAACCGCATCGCCGAATTGACCGGCATCACCACCGTGGCCGATTTCCGCCGCCGCGATGTCGCCGCTGGCGGGCATGGCGCGCCGCTGATGCCGGCCTTCCACCTGGCGATGCTGGGCGACAGCGATGAAGACCGCGCCGTGCTCAACCTGGGCGGCATCGGCAATCTCACCCTGATCCCGCGCGACGGGACACCGCGCGGCTTCGATACCGGCCCGGCCAATGCGCTGATGGATGCCTGGTGCCAGCGCCATCGCGGCGAACCGTTCGATGCCGATGGCGCGTTCGCGGCCAGTGGCCAGGTCGATGCGGCGCTGCTGGCCCGCTGGCTGGCCGATCCCTGGTTTGCGTTGCCGCCGCCGAAGAGCACCGGGCGCGAGCAGTTCCACCTGGACTGGGCGCAGGCGCAGCTGGGCGAGGGGCAGGTCTCCGGCGCGGATGTGCAGGCAACCCTGCTGGAACTGACGGCCGCCACCGTGGCCGATGCGCTGCTGGCGCACCTTCCGGGCGCGAGGCGGGTGCTGGTCTGCGGCGGTGGCGTGCGCAATCCGCAGCTGCTGCGGCGCCTCGGCGCGCGCCTGCCGGGCGTGGTGATCGAGTCCAGCGCGGTGCACGGGCTGGATCCGGATTATCTGGAGGCGATGGGGTTTGCGTGGTTGGCACAGCGCACGCTGGCCGGGCTGCCGGGCAATCTGCCGAGCGTGAGTGGTGCGCGCGGACCCCGGATTCTGGGGGCGATCCATCCCGCCTGAGGTGGCGCGGTGCCGGGCGCCGCGGGGTGCACCGTGATCACGCCTGCGCCGGGCAGCAGTGGCGGGCCGTTACAGCCCTTGCGCGTCCGGCAACGCCTGCAGGGCGGCGATGGCATCGGCCAGCGCGTCGACCTCGGGATCGTGGAAGCCGCTGCGGACCTCCAGTTCGCTGGCGAACAGGCCTTGCTCCAGCAGCGCCACGCAGGCGTCCTCACGGGTCCAGCCGCGCGCAACCGCAATGCGGCGGATACGTTCCAGCAACAGCGGGTCCACCTCCCGCAGCAGTAGATCAGCCATCGTTCTCCCCGTTGGCGCGCCGCCATCCCCGCGGTCACTGTGCCGGCATGATCCATCAGGCCCTGCCGGCACGCAAACCCGTCAGGCCGTGCTGCGGTCCCGGATCCGTGGCCACAGCCAGATCAGCAGCAGCAGGGTCGGGATGACCGTGGTGGCGCTGAGGATGAAGAAGGTGCTGTAGGAGCTCGCCTCCACGATGTAACCGGAGACGCCGCCGACGAACTTGCCCGGCAGGTTGGCCAGCGAGACCAGCAGCGCGTACTGGGTGGCAGTGAAGTTGCGGTCGGTCAGCGAGGACATGAAGGCGACCAGCACGGTGCCGGCAAAGCCCTGGAACAGGTTGTCCGCACTCAGCGCCGCATAGAACGCCCACAGCTGGCCCGGGTTGTGCGCCATCAGCAGGAACGCCAGGTTGGACAGCGCCACGCCCAGCGCGGCGACCAGCAGCATGCGGCGGAAGCCGAACGCGGCCACCGCGATGCCACCGAGGAAGGCACCGCCGATGCCCATCCACACCCCGAACAGCTTGGAGACGGTAGCGATATCGGCCTTGGTGAAGCCCGAATCCAGATAGAACGGACCGGCCATCACCCCGATCACCTGATCCGGGAACTTGTAGAGCCCGACGAAGGCCAGCAGCACCAGCGCCAGCACCACACCGTTGGTGCTGAAGAAGCTGGCGATCGGCTGCCAGAACGCGCCGAAGAAATCGATCCGGCGCTGGATGCGCACTTCCGGCTGCTCCGGCTCGCGGCACAGCAGCGTGGTGATGATCGGCAGGATCATCAAGGCGGCCATGGCCAGGTACGCCACGATCCAGCTCTCGAACTGGGCCAGGTACAACGCGCCCGCGCCGGCCAGGATCAGGCCGATGCGATAGCCCAGCGTGTAGGTCGCGGCGAGTGCCGCCTGGGCGCTCTCCGGCGCGATCTCGATGCGGTAGGCGTCGACCACCGAATCCTGGGTGGCACCGGCGAACGAAGCCACCAGCACCCACAGGACCAGTGGCGTGACGCCGAGTTCGGGGCGGACGAACGCCAGCGCGAACAACCCGCCGGTGACCGCGATCTGCGAGGCGAGCAGCCAGGAACGGCGCCGGCCCAGGAAGCCGATCAGCGGAAATGCGTAGCGGTCGATCAGCGGCGCCCAGACGAACTTCATCAGATAGAAGAAGCTGGCCAGGCTGATCAGGCCGATGCTGCCCAGGTCCAGGCCGACATCACGCAGCCGGGTGGAGAGGGTCTGCGAGGCGATCAGCAGGAACGGCAGGCCGCTGCCGAAGCCGAGGAAGGCCATCGTCAGCGCCGAGGGCGTGCCGAAGGCACGCTTGATCCCCGCCCAGCCCTTGTAGGACAACGGCTCGACCGCCTCGGTCATGGGGCGTAGTCCACCGTGAACGGGGCATGGTCGGAGAAGCGCTCATCGCGGTAGACCGAGCAGCTGCTCAGACGGTCGCGCAGGCCCGGGCTGACGAACTGGTAATCGATGCGCCAGCCGACATTGTTGGCGCGCGCCTGGCCGCGGTTGCTCCACCATGTGTAGTCCTCACCCTGCGGGTGCAGCAGGCGGTAGGCATCCGTCCAGCCTTGGCCGGCGGCGATATCCAGCGCCTGGTCGGCGTCCACGCACTGGCCGTTGAGCCAGTCGCGCTCGGGCGGCAGGCAGCCGGAGTTCTTCTGGTTGGATTTCCAGTTCTTGATGTCCAGCGCGGAGCGCACGATGTTCCAGTCGCCGCACAGGACGTAGTCGCGGCCGCTGGCCAGCCACCCGGCCAGGATCGGGCGCAGCCACTCCATCACTTCGTACTTGAAGCCCTGGCGCAGATCGCCCGAGCTGCCCGAGGGGATATAGAAGGAGACCACACTGAGGTTGCCGTAGCGGGCCTCGATGTAGCGGCCTTCATCGTCGAACGGGGCCCAGCCCAGCGAGGTGATCACCTGGTCCGGCTCGCGCTTGCTGTAGATCGCCACGCCGCTGTAGCCCTTCTTGGTGATGGCATCGCGGTAGAAGCAGTGATGGCCGTCCGGGCGGAACATCGGGTCGGTCAGCTGGTCTTCCTGGGCCTTGGTTTCCTGGATGCACAGGACATCGGCGTCCTGGGCGCGGAACCACTCGAGAAAGCCCTTGGTGGCGGCGGAACGGATGCCATTGGCGTTGAAACTGATGATGCGCATGCTGACCCGGGTCTGGAACGATACCGGCAAGAGCATACCGTTTCGGCCCTTGCAGGGGCTGGCTGGAAACGGACGCGATTGCCGCCCGCGGGCACCTGACGATGCCGTCTCGCCAACCCGTGCGACACCGGGCCGCAGGTGCCGGCGAGCGGAAAAGTGCGGGCATGCATTAGGATTTGCGCTCCAAATGAATTGAATTGAGTCTTGATGAGCGACCATCGCCACCGTTTCCTGCAACTGGCCCTGACCGCCGATGCCCTGCGTTTCGGCCAGTTCACCCTGAAGTCCGGCCGTCTGAGCCCCTATTTCTTCAATGCCGGCCGGTTCGATTCCGGCGCGCGGATGTCCCAGCTGGCGGCGTGCTACGCCGATGCCGTGGAAGCGACCGGGCTGAAGTTCGACGTCGTGTTCGGCCCGGCCTACAAGGGCATTCCGCTGGCCACCGCGACCGCCTGTGAGTTCGCCCAACGCGGCCGCGACCTGCCGCTGTCGTTCAACCGCAAGGAAGCCAAGGACCACGGCGAAGGCGGCAACCTGATCGGCGCCGACATGAACGGTAAGCGCGTGCTGATCGTGGATGACGTGATCACCGCTGGCACCGCGATCCGCGAAGCGCTGGCGATCATCAAGGGCGCCGGTGGCACCCCGGCCGGCATCGTGGTCGCACTGGACCGCCAGGAGATCGCCTCGGAAACCGACCGCCGTTCGGCCGCGCAGGCCGTGGCCAAAGAAGCCGGCATTCCGGTGGTCGCCGTGGCCACGCTGGCCGACCTGCTTGATTTTGCCTCCGGAAATCCGGAACTTGTCGGCTACCGGCAGCCGCTGGAGGACTATCGTTCCCGCTACGGCAGCCGTCCTACGCGTTGAGAGCAGGGGGCTTTCACCATGTCCAGGTTTGCCACGTTCACCGTTGTCGGCCTGTTGCTGGCCGTGCCGCTGTTGCCTGCCCAGGCGCAGAAGCGCACGGCTGATGCGACGCCGAAGAAGCTGTACTGCTGGAACAAGGGCAGCGAGCGGATCTGCAGTGATGCCCTGCCCCAGGAGGCGGTGAACAGCGCGCGCGAGGAGTTCAACCTGCGCAGCGGCATGCGCAGTGGTGAAGTGCAGCGCGCGTTGACCGACGAAGAGCGCGCCGATGCCGCTGCGCAGGCCGCGCAGCAACGCCTGGACCTCGCCGCCGAGCAGACCCGCCAGCGCACCGAGCAGGCGATGCTGGCCACGTATGAAAACGAGGACGAGCTGCGCCGGGTGTTCGCCGAGCGCAGCGGGATCCTGGACAACAACATCCACACCGCCAGTTACAACGTGGCCAGCGTGCGTGATGCGCTGGTCACCCTGCTGGCCACTGCGGGCAACCGCGAGCTGGATGGCCAGCCGGTGCCGGACAAGCAGGCCGAGCGCATCCGTGAGCGGCATGCCGAGCTGGTGGCGCAGCGGCGCATGCAGGCCTCGTTCGAGCAGCAGCGCCGGGCGCTGGATGTGGAGATCGAGAGCACGCTGCAGCGCTATCGGTTGTTGAAGGGTGTGGGGAGCGATCCGCGCGGGTAAGGGTGGATGTGCGATTGCGTTGAAACGAAGGCGGCCTTTTGGGTCGCCTTTTTGGTTTTTGTCCTTGCGGCAGGCACGGAGCGCGCTCTGAACTTTTCCGGAAGCAGGAGCGGTGAGTTGGTCGGGCGCTGGAGCGCGACGCCCTTGCCGGCGAATGTCCCCCGGCGTCGGCCTGCGGCCGCCCCCTCCTCCTTTATTTCGCCCACAAGGGCATCGCGCCCCACGTGTACAGACCACTGGCGGCCAACAGCAAGTTCGCTGTCTCGCACGCGTACCGCACGCTGAGCTCCGTAGCGGCCGGTAGGTCCCTGGGCAAAATCAAGGAGGAGGCTGTCGCCGTCAGGCGGCGGCTGGGGGACATTTGCCGAGGGGCCTGCCGGTCGCTGCGGGACGTAACGTTCGCACCACAGACGCACCTTTTTATGCACTTTTTACGGGAGTCGCGGGTTTCGGGCGTGGAGCGTTTATGCCGGGCAGGCAGACCATGAGCGCCTGACGTGGAGTGGTTCCACCTGGACGTCCCATGAGCCCGTATATGCCTGTCTTCCCCGCCGGTGCCCCGTGCACCGCGCGCTCCCTTTCCCGCGTTTGAGGCCACGACCATGTCTGCCTGGCTTTCCCTGCTGTGCGGTGTGTTGGTGCTCGTTGCCGCCGCCTATCTGCTGTACGTCGTGCTTCGGCCCGAAACCTTCTGACCGGAGCCGACCATGACCGAGATCCTGTTGATCCTGCTGGCCAGCATCGTGCTGGCCTTTCCGCTGGGGCTGTACCTGGCCCGGGTGATGCGCGGTGGGCCGATGCGCGGCGACGCGCTGTTCGGGTGGATTGAAAAACCGCTGTACCGGCTGCTCGGGGTGAACCCGGCGCGCGGCATGTCCTGGCGTGGCTACGTGGGCGCCTTCCTGCTCAGCAACGTGGTGATCGCGGTGCTGGTACAGGCGGTCTTCATGACCCAGGCCTGGCTGCCGTTCAATCCCGACCAGATCCCCAACCTGCGCTGGGATACCGCGCTGCACACGATGGTGTCGTTCCTGACCAACACCAACCAGCAGCACTATTCCGGCCAGGCGCAGCTGTCCTACTTCTCGCAGATGACCGCGATCACCGGCCTGCAGGTGGTGACGCCGATGATGGGCCTGGCGCTGGTGGTGGCCACCCTGCGCGCGCTGTTCAGTGCGCGCCCCGAGGACGTGCCGGCCGACCAGGCCGCGCTGCTCAGTGCGGACCGCCGTGTCGATGTGGGCAACTACTACGCCGATGTGGTGCGCGCGTGCGTGCGCTTCATGCTACCGCTGTGCCTGCTGTGGGCGGTGCTGCTGACCAGCCAGGGCGTGCCCGCCACGCTCGCCGGTGGTCCGCAGGCCACGCCGATCGATGCCGCGGCCGGCATGGAGACGCAGAAGATTCCGCTCGGCCCGGTCGCGGCGATGGTCGCGGCCAAGCAGCTGGGCACCAACGGCGGTGGCTGGTACGGCCCGAACAGCGCGATGCCGCTGGAGAACCCGACCCCGCTGTCCAATGCGCTGGAACTGATCGGCATCCTGCTGATCCCGATCGCGGTGATCTTCATGCTCGGCGCATTTACCGGACGCAAGCGCCTGGCCGGGCTGGTGTTCGGCTGCATGCTGGCGATGTCCAGCGTGTCGATCGCCGCCACCGTGTGGCTGGAGGGTCACTCGGCCACCGCCGCCAGCCCGCTGCTGATGGAGGGCAAGGAAGTGCGCTTCGGTGCCGATGGCACGGGGTTGTGGGCCGCGATCACCACCCAGGTGTCGAACGGTTCGGTCAACGGCATGCATGACTCGCTCAGCCCGCTGGCCGGTGCCGTGCCGATGGTCAACATGCTGGTCAACGCGATCTGGGGCGGCATCGGCTGCGGCCTGCAGCAGTTCATCGTGTACCTGATGCTGGGCGTGTTCCTGGCCGGGCTGATGACCGGCCGCACGCCGGAACTGTTCGGCCGCAAACTGGAAACGCCGCAGGTGCGCCTGCTCGCGCTGCTGGTGCTGCTGCAGCCGATCACCATCCTGGGCTTCACCGCGCTGACCTTGGCGATCCCATCGATCACCGGCACCTCCAACCCTGGCTTCCACGGCATCAGCCAGGTGTTCTACGAGTACACCTCGGCGTTCGCCAACAACGGCTCGGGCTTTGAGGGCCTCGGCGATGCCACGGTGTGGTGGAACCTGAGCTGCACCCTGGTGCTGCTGCTGGGCCGCTACCCCGTGCTGGTGATCCCGTTGATCGTGGCCGCGCAGCTGGCGGCCAAGCGGCGGACGCCGGAATCGGCCGGCACGCTGCAGATCGAAACCCCGACCTTCGCGCTGACCCTGATCGCGCTGATCGTCATCCTCACCGTATTGCAGTTCATGCCGGCACTGGTCCTTGGCCCGGTGGCCGACCACCTGTCGCTGACGCTGCACTGAGACCGCCTCCCATGAGTACGTATCCGTTGAACGTTTCTTCCCACCGCCGCCAGCGCCTGCTGGATGGCGCCGGCTGGCGCCGTGCCCTGCGCGATGCCGTGATCAAGCTCTCGCCGCGGCACCTGCTGCACAGCCCGGTGATGGCGGTGGTCATGGTCGGCACGGTGGTGAGCGCGCTGGTGACGCTGACCGGCAATGCGCCGCTGGGCTTCGGCCTGGCGGTCACCGCGATCCTGCTGCTGACCGTGCTGTTCGGCAACTTCGCCGAGGCCGTCGCCGAAGCGCGTGGCCGCGGCCAGGCCGCCTCGCTGCGGCGGGCCCGCCAGGACCTCAGCGCGCGCCGGCTGGCCGCTGCGCATGCCGGTGCCAGCGAGACCCAGGTCCCGGCCGCCGAGCTGCGCCCGGGCGACCATGTGATCGTCAGTGCCGGCGAGTTGATCCCGGCCGATGGCGAGATCGTGCAGGGCCTGGCCACGATCAACGAAGCCGCCGTGACCGGTGAATCGGCGCCCGTGCTGCGCGAGGCCGGCACCGACCGCAGTGGCGTGATCGGTGGCACCAAGGTGCTTTCCGACCAGATCATCGTGCGCATCACGGCCGAGCCCGGGCACAGCTTCCTGGACCGGATGATCGCGCTGGTGGAAGGCGCGAACCGCCAGAAGACCCCGAACGAGGTCGCCCTGACCCTGCTGCTGGCGGCGATGACGCTGACCTTCCTGGTGGTGGTGGCGACGCTGCCGGCGATCGGGGCATTCGTTGGCGTGCGGGTTGATCCGCTGCTGCTGATCGCGCTGCTGGTGTGTTTGATCCCTACCACCATCGGCGGCCTGCTGCCGGCGATCGGCATCGCCGGCATGAACCGCGCACTGGCCGCCAACGTGCTGGCCAAATCCGGCAAGGCGGTGGAAGTGGCGGGCGATGTGGACGTGCTGCTGCTGGACAAGACCGGCACCATCACCTACGGCGACCGCCAGGCCACGCATTTCCATGCCCTTGCCGGTATCGATGCCAGCCAGCTGCGCGAGGCGACACTGCTGTCCTCGCTGGCCGACCCGACCCCGGAAGGCAAGTCGGTGGTGCGGCTGGCGCGTGAGCAGGGCTGCACCACGGCCGAGCCGGACCGCGCGGAGTATCTGGCCTTCAGCGCGCAGACCCGCATGTCCGGCGTCGATCTGGACGGCGGCCGCCGCATCCGCAAGGGCGCCTCCGATGCGATCACCGCGTACGTGCGTGAGCTGGGCGGCACGGTGCCGTCGGAGCTGCCAGGCCGCGTGGAGCAGGTGGCGCGCAACGGTGCCACCCCGCTGGTGGTGTGCGAAGGGCGCCATGTGCTGGGCGTGATCGAGTTGTCGGACGTGGTCAAGCACGGCATGCGCGAGAAGTTCGCGCAGCTGCGTGCGATGGGCATCCGCACGGTGATGATCACCGGCGACAACCCGCTGACCGCTGCGGCGATCGCGGCCGAGGCCGGCGTGGACGATTACATCGCCGAGGCCCGCCCGGAAGACAAGCTCGCCCGCATCCGCGCCGAGCAGGCCGGCGGCCGCCTGGTCGCGATGGTCGGCGACGGCACCAACGATGCACCGGCACTGGCCCAGGCCGACATCGGCCTGGCGATGAACTCCGGCACCCAGGCCGCCAAGGAAGCCGGCAACATGGTCGATCTGGATTCGGATCCGGCCAAGCTGCTGGCGGTGGTGGAAGTGGGCAAGCAGCAACTGATCACCCGCGGTGCGCTGACCACGTTCTCGCTGGCCAACGATGTCTCCAAGTACTTCGCGATCCTGCCGGCGCTGTTCGCCTCGACCCTGCCGGCGATGGCGGCGTTGAACGTGATGCACCTGTCCAGCCCGCGCAATGCGGTGCTGGCGGCGCTGATCTTCAACGCACTGGTGATCCCGGCGCTGATCCCGCTGGCGTTGCGCGGGGTGCGTTTCCGCCCGGCCACGGCGACCGCACTGCTGCGCCGGAACATGCTGGTGTACGGCCTGGGTGGCGTGCTGCTGCCGTTTGCGGCCATCAAATTGATCGACCTCTTCCTTGTCTCGGTGTTCGGCGCATGAACCGCTCGCTAGCTGCTTCTGTTCCCCGTTCGGCGCGCAGTCGCGCAGCCGCCTCCCTCCACCTGCAGCAGGACAGCGCCTGGCGCCCGGCCCTCGTGCTCGGCGTGAGCAGCCTGCTGCTGCTCGGCCTGGCCTATGCGGTGGCCACGACCAGTGTGAGCCGGCTGCTGTTCCCGGCGCAGGCCGATGGCAGCCTGCTGATCCGCGACGGGCAGGTGCGTGGCTCGCAGCTGATCGCCCAGCCGTTCGTCGGCGATGGCTACTTCCAGGCGCGGCCCTCGGCGGCCAACTACGACCCGATGGCCGCCGCCGGCAGCAACATGGCGCGCAGCAATCCTGCCCTGCGCGAGCGCGTGCAGGCCGCCATCGCCGCGGTGGCCGCACGCGAAGGCGTGGCCGCCGCGCAGGTGCCGGGCGATCTGGTGACCCAGTCCGGCGCGGGGATGGATCCGGAGCTGTCGCCGGCGGCGGCGCAGGTGCAGATCGCGCGCGTGGCGCGCAGTCGTGGGCTGCCGGTGGACCAGGTGGCGGCGCTGGTGAAGGCGCATACGCTGGGCCCGCAGTGGGGCGTGTTCGGGCAGCCACGGGTGAACGTGATGACATTGAACCTGGCGTTGGATACGCAGGGCGGACAGCTGGGCAGCGCTCGGCTCCACGGGATGCCTTGATGCGCTGCGCATTGTCCTGGGCGCACAATCCCCGCCCATGAGCGACTCCCGTACCCGCCAGGCCGATGCCCTGGTCGACAGCCTGCAGCGCGAAGCGGGCGGCAAACTCACCGTGTTCCTGGGTGCGGCCCCCGGCGTGGGCAAGACCTTCAGCATGCTCACCCGCGCACACGAGCAGCTGCGCCGCGGCGTGGACGTGGTGATCGGGCTGGTGGAAACCCACGGCCGCGCCGAGACCTCGGCGCTGCTGGCGGGCCTGCCGCAGGTGCCGTTGCTGCAGCGCGAGTATCAACAGCACGCACTGGACGAGATGGACCTGGATGCAGTGCTGGCGCGTCGCCCGGCGTTGGTGCTGGTGGACGAACTGGCGCATCGCAACGTGCCCGGCAGCCGCCACGAGCGGCGCTGGCAGGACGTGATGGAGCTGCTGGATGCCGGCATCGACGTGTGGACCACGGTCAACATCCAGCATCTGGAAAGCCTCAACGACGTGGTCATGCGGATCACCGGGGTGCGGGTCAGCGAGACCGTGCCCGATGCGGTGCTCGACCGCCTGCACGACATCGTGCTGGTGGACCTGCCGCCGCGCGAGCTGATCGAGCGCCTGCAGCAGGGCAAGGTCTATGTGCCGGAGCAGGCCGCGCAGGCGCTGCAGGCGTTCTTCTCGCCGGCCAACCTGACCGCGCTGCGCGAATTGGCGATGCAGGAAGCGGCCGACCGCGTGGACAGCAGCCTGCGCGAGACCCGTGCCGCGCGCGGCGAAGGCAACCTGCCGCTGCGCCGGCGGGTGCTGGTGGCGATCGATGGCGGCGGCCAGAGTGAGTACCTGGTGCGGGTCGGCCGGCGCATCGCCGAGCGGCGCGATGCGCCGTGGACGGTGGTGACGGTGCAGGCGCGCGCGCATGACGAGCAGACCCGACGCGAGATCGATGCGGCGTTCGCCCTCGCCCGCCGCCTCGGCGGTGAAGCGGAGCTGCTGCATGGCTCCAGCATCGCCGATGCACTGCTTGACCATGCCGCACACAACGGTGTCTCCACGCTGGTGCTCGGCCGCACGCGCGAGCGCCCGCTGGCGCGCATGCTCAACCGCACGCTGACCCAGCAGCTGATCCGGCGCGGTGCGCATTTCGAGATCACCATCATCGGTACGCCACAGGCGCGCGCGCGGGCGCGCCGGTCCGGGCTGTCGATACCCAGCCGCAGTGCCGGCAAGGATGCGCTGCTGGCGCTCGGCGCTACGGCCGTTGCCTGCCTGGTGGCGCTGATCGCCGAACGCTGGATCGGGCTGTACGACCTCTCGATGGTGTTCATCGTGGCGGTGGTGATGGTCGCTGCGCGCAGCCGCACCAGTGCGGCGGTGATCGCCGCGGCGCTGTGTTTCCTGGCCTACAACTTCTTCTTCATCACGCCGCGCTTCACCTTCGCGATCAGCGCGCGCCAGGGCGTGATCACAGTCTTCCTGTTCCTGGCCGCAGCCTTGGTGGCCGGGCGGCTGGCCTCGCGCCTGCGCATGCAGGTGGTGGCCTTGCGCGCCGCCAACCGGCACGCGCATGCGCGCCAAGCACTGGGCCGGCAGCTGGCCAGTGCGCCGAGCAACGAGCAGGTCGCCCAGGCCGGCCGCGAGGCGCTGGAGCAGGCGATGGATGCCCCGGCGTGGCTGCGCATCGGCCAGTACACCAGCGCCAGTGGCAGCGCCGCGCCGGGCGATACCGATCTGGCCGCGGCCGACTGGGCGCACCGGCATGGCCAGCCCAGCGGACGCTTCACCGATACGCTGGCCGGCGCGGGCTGGTGGTTCCTGCCGCTGCTGGACGGCGACGACCGGGCGATCGGCGTGGCCGGCATGCGCTTCCCGCGCGAGGCGCCGCGGCTGACGCCGGAGCAGCGCCAGCTGGCCGAGGCGATGGTGGACGACATCGCCCAGGCCGCGCTGCGCACCCAGCTGGTGGCGGATCTGGAGAAGGCGCACGTGAGCAACGAGACCGAGCGGCTGCGCTCGGCGTTGCTGTCCTCGGTGTCGCATGACCTGCGCTCGCCGCTGGCGGCGATGATCGGCTCGGCCGACAGCCTCTCCAGCTACGCCGATGCAATGGATGCCAGTGACCGGCGCGCCCTGCTGGACACCATCCTGGTCGAAGGCGAGCGCCTGGATCGCTACATCCAGAACCTGCTGGACATGACCCGGCTCGGCCATGACGGCCTGCAGATCAACCGCGACTGGATCGGTGTGGACGAACTGGTCGGTTCGGCTGCGCGGCGCCTGCAGCGCTATCAGCCCGACGTGCTGCTGAAGCTGGATATTCCCGCTGAACTGGCGCCGATCTGGGTGCATCCGGCGCTGGTCGAGCAGGCGGTGTTCAACGTGATGGAGAACGCGGCCAAGTTCTCTCCGCCCGGCGCGGCGGTGGAGGTACAGGCGCGGCTGGTCGACGGCGAACTGCGCATCGATGTGCTCGATGCCGGGCCGGGCATTCCCGACGACGAGCGGGCCCGCATTTTCGACATGTTCTACAGCGTGGAACGCGGCGACCGCGGCCGGCATGGTACCGGGCTGGGCCTGACCATCTGCCAGGGCATGATCGGCGCGCATGGCGGCAGCGTGCAGGCGCTGCCGGGGCGCGACGGACGCGGTACCCTGATCCGCATCACCCTGCCCTTGCTGCACCCCCAACCTGCCGATGACAACGACGATTCCTGAGGCTTCCCACGGCGTGCCCCCGGCGCGCGTGCTGGTGATCGACGATGAAGCGCAGATCCGGCGCTTCCTGGAGATCAGCCTGCGCGCGCAGGGCTACCGCGTGTCCCAGGCCGCGACCGGCCAGGCCGGGCTGGAAGCGCTGGTCGGCGAAGGGGCGGACCTGGTGATCCTGGATATCGGCCTGCCCGACATGGAAGGCCATGACGTGCTGGGCGAGCTGCGCCAGTGGAGCCAGGTGCCGGTGATCATGTTGACCGTGCGCGCCAGCGAGACCGAGAAGGTGCGGGCGCTGGATGCCGGCGCCAACGACTACGTGACCAAGCCATTCGGCACGCAGGAGCTGATGGCGCGCGTGCGTGCACTGCTGCGCTCGCGCACGGTCTCCAGCGAGGGCGTGCTGCCACAGTTCGATGATGGGCACCTGCATATCGACCTGGTGCGGCGCGAAGTACATCTGGACGGTGCGCCGGTGGCGCTGACGCGCAAGGAGTACGCGCTGTTGTCGCTGCTGCTGCGCAATGCCGGGCGGGTGGTGACCCAGCCGCAGATCCTGCAGGAGATCTGGGGGCCGACGCATCAGCACGACACGCATTACCTGCGGATCCTGGTCGGCAAGCTGCGCCACAAGCTGGGCGATTCGGCGCTGGATTCGCGCTATCTGTTCACCGAGCCGGGCGTGGGGCTTCGGTTCAAGGGGTGATCAACGGCATCCACGCCATGCGTGGATGCGCCCTCCCGGGGTCAGAAACCCAGTTCCACACCCGGCAGCAGCGGTTGCAGCTGCGCGCGGAACAGTGCCTTGATGCGCTCCAGCGCCGCCTCGTCATCGGCCTCGAAACGCAGCACCAGCACCGGCGTCGTGTTGGACGCGCGCACCAGGCCCCAGCCATCGGGGAAGTCGGCACGCAGGCCGTCGATGGTGGACAGGCGCGCGCCGGCGAACGGCGACTCCTCCACCTGCACCGAGGACACGAACAACGACACCAGCGCGTGCGGGGTACCCGCGTCCACCGGCACCTTCAGCTCCGGGGTGGAGACGCTGTCGGGCAGTTCGTCCAACACCTCCGAGGGGCTCTCTTCGCGCTGGGCAAGGATCTCCAGCAGGCGCGCGGCGGCGTACAGGCCATCGTCGAAGCCGAACCAGCGTTCCTTGAAGAAGAAGTGCCCGCTCATCTCGCCCGCCAGCTCGGCGTCGGTTTCGCGCATCTTCGCCTTCATCAGCGAATGGCCGGTCTTCCACATCAGCGGGCTGCCACCGTTGCGCAGCACGTAATCGGAGAGCTTGCCACTGCACTTCACGTCGTAGATCACCAGCGCGCCCGGGTTGCGCATCAGCACATCGGCGGCGAACAGCATCAGCAGGCGATCGGCGTAGATGATCCTGCCTTCGCGGGTGACCACGCCGAGACGGTCGCCGTCGCCATCGAAGGCCAGGCCGATATCCGCATCGAAGCGCTTCACCGTCTGGATCAGGTCTTCCAGATTGTGCGGGTCGCTCGGGTCCGGATGGTGGTTCGGGAAGGTGCCGTCCACATCGCAGTACAGCGGAATGACCTCGGCACCGATCGCTTCCAGCAGCGGCTGGGCAAGCTCGCCGGCGACACCATTGCCCGCGTCGGCGACCACCTTGAGCGGGCGATCCAGCTGCACGTCATCGGCGATGCGCTGGATGTAATCGGCATTCACGTCGCGGGTCTGGAAACTGCCCGGCTCGGGTGCCACGTGCAACTGGCCATCGCGGATGCGGTGGTACAGCTCGGTGATCGCATCGCCGGACAGCGTTTCGCCGCCGACCACGATCTTGAAGCCGTTGTAATCCGGCGGGTTGTGGCTGCCGGTCACCGCCACGCAGCTGCCGGCGCGCAGGTGGTAGCTGGCGAAGTACACCACCGGGGTCGGCGCCAGGCCGATATCGGTGACGTTGCAGCCGGCGCGGCGCAGGCCTTCGATCAGGCCGGCGGTGAGCTCGGGGCCGGACAGGCGACCATCGCGGCCCACCACGATGTCGCGCAGGCCCTGGACCTGCAGCACCGAGCCGACCGCCTGGCCGATCAGGGCGGCGACCTTGGGGGTCAGCTCGCGGCCGACGATGCCGCGGATGTCGTAGGCGCGGAAGATCTCGGCCGCGACGGTCTCGCCCGGCACGGACGGCGGCGGCGTTGCCGCTGCGGTTTCGTCAACGTTCTCGACGGCGGCCACCGCGAGCGGGGCCTGGGCCAGGCTTTCGCTCAAGGTCGGGCCGGTGTCGGCGGCGCTATCGGCGGCACCGCGGCGGCGCGGCAACGGCACCTTGCCTTTGCCCAGCACCAGCAGCACGGCGATCAACAGCAGCAACACGGCGACAACCGCACTGGAGATCGCGCCGAGGCCCAACGGGCCCGGTTCGATGTCCGGCACCGCGGCAGACAGACGCAGGCCACTGGTGCCGACCGGACGTGCCAGCGCTTCAGCGCCGCCGGACAGCCCGCGGCTGCCCTGTTCAATCACGTTGTGATTGCCTTGGCGCAGGGCGAGATAGCCGGCGCCCGGCACGGCAACCTGGTCGAATATGCCGGTCAGCCGCAGCAGCGGCTGGCGCACGTAGACCACGGCCGCCCCCTGCGGGCCAAGCTCCACCGCCGCGGCCAGGCCGAGGCGCTGTCCGCCGGCATCGCGCACCACGCGGCCGACGGGTTTGTCATCGGCGATGGCCGCCTCGAGCAGGGCCAGGCGCGAGTAGCCGAAGGCCTTCGGATCGGCGTAGGCCGCATCGAGATCGGCGGTGAGGATCTGGACGTCTTCCACACCGGGCCAGCCTTCGCGGATGGCGACGGCGGCACCGTGTGCGTTGCCGCTGGCCAGTGCGCTGGCAACGCGCTCGGTCTTGAGCACCTTGCCGAACGTGCCAAGCTGACCGGTCAGCGCCGTCTGCAGCCCCTCGACCACCTGATCGCGCGACTGTTCAAGCTCGGCGCCAACGGCCGCCTGACGCCATTGGCGCACACCGCTCCACCCGAACCAGACCGCCAACAACACCAGCAGCACGGCCAACAGCGGCACCGAGCGCCCTGTGGTCAACCGCGGCCGTCCTTCCGCCTTCGCCTTGCTCATGAAGCTCCCCTGTCAGCGCACCCCGGTATGGCCGAATCCACCCGTTCCCCTGGCGCTGTCGGTGAAAGTATCCACTACCTGAAGCGCCACGCGTGCAATCGGCAGCACCACCAGCTGGGCGATGCGATCGCCGGGCTGCAGCGTGAACGGCTCACGGCCGCGGTTCCAGGCGCTGATCAGCAGCGGGCCCTGGTAATCGGCGTCGATCAGGCCGGTGCCGTTGCCCAGCACGATGCCGTGGCGATGGCCAAGCCCGGAGCGCGGCAGCACCACGGCGGCCAGGTTCGGATCGGCGATATGGATGGCGATACCACTGGGAATCAGCGCGGTGTCGCCGGGCTGCAGGGTGAGTTCGGTCTCCAGCGCGGCGCGCAGATCCAGCCCGGCGCTGTGTTCGGTGGCGTAGGCCGGCAGCGGCCATTCGTCGCCGAAACGCGGGTCGAGCAGCTTGACCTGCAACGGCTGCAGGGAGGAATCGATGGTCATGCGTGCAACCTCTGGGCAATCAGGGACAACAGTTGTTCGGCCAACACAGCCTTGGAGGTGCCGGGGAACACCTGTTCGCCGCCCTGCCAGTAGGCCGTGGCCGCGTTTTCATCGCTCTCGAAACCGCCGGTGCTGATCCCGACCTGGTTGGCGATCACCAGGTCCAGGCGCTTGTCGACCAGCTTGCCGCGCGCGTACTTCTCCACATCGTGGGTCTCGGCGGCGAAGCCGACCACCAGCTTGAGCGCGTTGGTCTGCGTGGCCACTTCGGCCAGGATGTCCGGGGTGCGCACCAGTTCCAGGGTCAGGCTCTGGGTGTCGGCGGTCTTCTTGAGTTTCTGCGGGGCAACCTGGCGCGGGGTGTAATCGGACACCGCGGCCGCACCGATATAGATGTCGGCCGGCAACGCACCGAGCACCGCTTCGCGCATCTGCGCGGCCGAGCGCACATCAACGCGCTGCACACCGGCGGGCGTGGCCAGCTGGACCGGGCCACTGACCAGCACCACCTGCGCGCCCAGGCGGGCGGCGGCGGCGGCCAGGGCGTAGCCCATCTTGCCGCTGCTGCGGTTGCCGACGTAGCGCACCGGGTCGATATCTTCATAGGTGGGGCCGGCGCTGATCAGCACGCGCAGGCCCTTCAGTTCACTGCTCGGCGGTGGCTCGGCGGGGGCCGGCGCGTGCAGCGCGGCCAGCGCGGCCACGATCGCGTTCGGTTCGGTGAGCCGACCGGGGCCGGACTCGCCTTCGGCCAATGGACCGTCTTCCGGCCCGATCACCTGGGCACCGCGCTCGCGCAGCAGGCCGATATTGGCCTGGGTGGCCGGGTGCAGCCACATGCGGTGGTTCATCGCCGGGCACACGGTCAGCGGCGCGGTCGTGGCCAGGCACAGGGTGGTGACCAGATCGTCGGCGTGGCCGTTGGCCAGGCGCGCGAGCAGATCGGCCGTGGCCGGCGCGACCACGATGCGGTCGGCCCAGCGTGCCAGCTCGATATGGCCCATGGCCTGCTCGGCCGCGCTGTCCCACAGGGTGGTGCGGGTGGGCTGGCCGGACAGCGCCTGGAAGCTCAGTGGGGTGACGAACTGCTGGGCCCCGGCGGTCATCGCGACCTGCACCTGGGCTCCGGCATCGCGCAGGCGGCGCACCAGTTCCAGCGACTTGTAGGCAGCAATCCCGCCACCAACGCACAACAACAGCTTCTGGCCTTCCAACGGGCGCGCGGACGCCGGAGAAGCCTGGGGGGAGTCAGCCACCTTGGGTGTTCCTGTCGAACCGAGGCGATTAGCTTACCCGATGGTCCGTAAGCCGCCTGATGCGCCAGCGGCATAAGGAGGCAGGTTTTCGTCATAAGCAACCGCCTGACTTGGCACGATGCCCTGCATTTACCGACACGATGCCGCCCGGTTCACCGATGGTGGCCCGCTCCGCACCGAGGGAGACTGGGGCCATGTCGATCCGAGACTGGCCCAGTGCCGAGCGTCCCCGCGAAAAGCTGCTTGCCCAAGGCGCCGGCGCCCTGTCCGATGCCGAGCTGCTGGCGATCTTCCTGGGGTCCGGCCTGCGCGGCCGCGACGCGGTCGAAACCGCCCGCGACCTGCTGCAGGCCCACGGTCCCCTGCGCAACCTGCTCGACCTCCCGGCCGCCGCGTTGGCGGCCCTGCCCGGCCTTGGGCCGGCGCGCAGCTGCAAGCTGGTGGCCGGGCTGGAACTGGCGCATCGGCATCTGGCGGCCGAGCTGGCCCGCGGCGAGAGCCTGCGCGACCCGGCCGCCGCCGGGCGCTACTTCAAGCAGCGGCTGCGCGCCCGGCCCAACGAGGTGTTCGCCGCGCTGTTTCTCGACAACCAGCACCGCACACTGGCCTGCGAGGAGCTGTTCAGCGGCACGGTGGATGCCGCGGCGGTCTACCCGCGCGAAGTTGTCCGCCGCGCCCTGCTGCACAACGCGGCCGCGGTAATCGTCATCCACAACCACCCCACTCATTGATTTCAATCACGCAGGATCACGCTCAATCCCTTTGAAACACTAGAGAAATTGGCGTTTTTGAACATTGCGTAGTGGGGGCGGTTCTGGCAAATTGGGGGCGGTTGAAGGGATAGAAAACGGCTTTCCGCTCCCAGCAAACGATCCCCGTTTCTCCTCGACCGATCCCAGTTGCGGACAAGGAGGAAACGCCATGCCAGCCCTGACCGACACCGCGATCCGACATGCGCTGAAGCGCGTCGAGATCAGCCGCAAGCAGGAGAACCTTGCCGATGGCGAGGGGCGCGGCACTGGCCGGCTCGTCCTTGTTCTCAAGCCGATGCCGAAGCGCGTCACGGCCGACTGGATGGCGCAGCAATGGCGTGACGGCAAACGCACCAAGAAGAAGATCGGCGCCTACCCTTCGACGTCGCTCGCGCAGGCTCGTGAGGTTTTCAAGCGCGACTATGCCGACGTGATCCAGAAGGGCCGGAGCATCAAGATCGCGTCCGACACCCGCCCCGGCACTGTCGCTGACCTCTTCGAGGGGTACGTCGCTTCACTCAAGGCCGCCGATAAGCCCTCCTGGAAGGAGACCGAGAAGGGCCTCAACAAGATCGCCGACACCCTTGGGCGCAACCGCCTCGCCCGCGAGATCGAGGCCGAGGAAGTCGTCGAGCTGATCCGTCCGATCTATGAACGCGGCGCCAAGTCGATGGCCGACCATGTGCGCTCCTACCTCCATGCGGCCTTTGGCTGGGGCATGAAGTCCGACAATGACTATCGGCAGCAGTCGGCTCGCCGCTTTCGCATCCCCTTCAATCCGGCGACAGGCATTCCGACCGAACCGAAGGTCAAGGGCACCCGCTGGCTCGACGAGGACGAGTTCGTACAGCTCTATCGTTGGCTGGAATGTCCCGACACGCCGGTTCATCCGCCCTATACCCGTGCCGTCAGGATCATCATGCTGACCGGCCAGCGCGTCCAGGAGATCGCCAGCCTTCACATCGACCAGTGGGATGCCAAGGAAAAGATCATCGACTGGTCGAAGACCAAGAACGACCAGCCCCATGCCGTTCCGGTGCCAGGGCTGGCCGCAGAGCTACTCGCGTCCATCAACGTCAACGAATACGGCTGGTTCTTCCCATCGGCCACAGACCCGTCCAAGCCTGTCAGCCATGGCACGCTTTACTCGTTCATGTGGCGCCAGCGGGACCGCGGCGTGATTCCCTATGTGACAAACCGTGACCTGCGCCGGACCTTCAAGACGCTGGCCGGCAAGGCGGGGGTCTCGAAGGAAATCCGCGACCGCCTCCAGAACCACGCGTTGCAGGACGTCAGCTCCAAGCACTATGACCGCTGGCACTACATGGTGGAAAAGCGCGCCGGCATGGCGAAATGGGACAAGTTCGTTCGCGCGATGCTCGCCAAGAAGCGCCTGAAAGCGGCGGCATGAGCCATCGGCGCCCCATAAAGCGGAAGCGAGAAACGACTATGCGTATCGTAATCGGCCTGGCGTTTCTGGCGGCGCTGACCACGGCGACCGCGGCCAAGGCCGATCCCTGCAAGGCCATTCCCGACCGCGGCCCGATGCCGTCCTATCTCCACCGGGGCGCGCACTTCTCCGGTCCAGTGGTCTATGTCGGCGATGGCGACTCCCTGTGCGTGGCCGTGGGCCAAGGGCCAGCCAACTGGGTGGAGATCCGGCTGGAGGATTTCTACGCGCCCGAACTCCACTCCCCCACCGGCCCGGCTGCCAAGGCCGCGTTGGAAAGACTCGCCATGGGCCGGAACACAGAGTGCATTGCCAACCATAAGTCCTACGACCGCGTGGTGGCCACCTGCCGGATCGGCGGACGCTCCATCGGCGATTTATTGAAGGCGGGCGGAAACGTCGAGGGCGGCAACGGGTACGACCAGAGCAAGCGTTAGCCCGACCCTTGGTGGCGCTTAAATGCGATTTGAAAACCGATCATAGGCATCGATCCGCCGGACCGGGGGATCGACCTCATACCGATAGATCTCCGTTCTCAGGAACCGCAGCTCGGCCTCGCGTTGGGCTTCGGGAACGTCGATATACCAAGCGCGCGGCTGCGGGCCGGGATCGCCGTTCCAGCGGTATCCCCGCGCCTTGAGATCACCCTTGAGGTCGAAGGGCGAGTTCTCCGCCCAGATGCGCCAGGAAACGGTACGAGCGCCATCCAGAAGGCGACTAAGGCCCGTAGCGCCAGATCGGGGAAGCCGCATCGCCAACAGCTCGATCGTCGCAAGACAGTCGTGCATCGCGCGGTGGCGGTCATAGAAGAAGCCGGCCGCCTGAGCGAGATAGGCCAGCTTCGCGCCCTCGAATCCTTCCGCCACCCAGTCGATCTGGCTGAGCGAGCAGGCCCAGGGTTTCGTCGAGAACACGTCGCTGAAGCGTTCGAGGAAGCGGCGATCGAACGCCGCGTTGTGTGCAATGACGAGCGAGGCCGGCGCCGCGAATCTGGCGACCTCGGCGGGATCGATGACCTGGCCGGCCACCATTTCATTCGTGATGCCGGTGATCGCGGTGATTTCCGGCGCGATCGGCTCGCTCGGCTGACGCAGCCCTTGGAAGCTGTCACCCACACTGAAAACGGTGCCATCCAAGCCGTAATTGAATGGCGTCATGGCGAGTTCGATGATCTCGTCGCGCTGAGGATCGAGCCCCGTGGTCTCCACGTCGACCACCAAGCCAAGGCGCAGCGGCGCGCCTGGAGGCGGAACGATGTGAGGGCGCGGCTTGAGACGCCGGATGATCCGGTAATCTCCCGTGGCTTCCAGCGTCTGCGCCAGGGTCTCCAGATGCTCAGAAGATGTCGTCATCCTGCACTTCATACCCAGAGGCTTGGGTCATGCCGGTCCAGGCCTGAGCAAAACACAGACGTCATCCCTTGGTGTCATGATCGTCGTGCGCGCCCTTGCGCGCGTGACGCTGACCCGAAAATTCTGACGCGCCTGCGTCATCGCCCCATCGTGGACATTGCCGGAGACGATCCGATCAGGATTAGCCACGATCTCGCCCTTGAAGCGTTTTGGCCATCCTTCAAAGATCACAACCTCGTCGAATTGCTTTCCCTTCGCCTTGTGCATGTTCATCACCACGATGCCGGATTCCGGCTTGTGGGCTGTTGCAAAATGCTCCTGAACAAATGACTGGCGGGTGATCGCGAGGGCGTTGCTATAGCCGCCGACGTCACGCCAATCCTGCGCTAACCCCTGGCGAAGCTGCGTACCGCGCTCAAGCAGGCGCACATTGCGAACCTCCTTCGCGACATCATTCAGTCTCTGACAGGCCCCAGCGTCCAGCACGCCGCGCACCGCGACCCAATCTGCACCCGGATCGCCCGTGAGCGTCAGCGCAGCAGTTGCCTGATGTACGGCATAGGTTCCCTGTAAGACGCTGTTGCCGGGCGTCGGTCGTCCTTTCTCTAGACATTCGTTCCACTTGGACAGCGCCTTCTGGAACCGCGCAGCCTCGTCCATGTCGCCCTTGGTCGGCGTCGCGCCACCTCGACCGTGGAAATAGCTGCACATCAAATCGACAAATTCGTCGAAGCATTCCTCATGCCCGCGTTGCTGGAGCAGGAAGGCGATGATCTCCGCAGCCAGGATCGGGCCTTCCATATCGACGGCGGCCGTGTGGGAAATCGGCGGGACATTGCGGAACGGCTCGCGCAGAATATCCGACACCATCCGGGTCATTTTCTTGGTCGGCACGAGAATCGCCAATGACCAATCGCTCCGGCCAGTCTCGATCAACCGCTTCCGGGCTTGCAACACCTGACCGACCAACGAGGCATAAGCTTGGTTGGGATTCGACTCGAACAGCGCGCAATCGATCCCTTTGTAGTCGTTCTGACGAAATTTCCCCGTCAGGATGTCGTTCCCGAATAGGGCAATCTCAGTCCCCTTACTCCGATGGTTGTCACCGGCGAGATCGTGAACCGTTGGCGCGAAAGCTGCCGTGAAGTGGTTCAGCCTCTCAGGATCGGCGCCAATGAAATCGAAGATGCGCTGCTCCGGGTCGGCAAGAGCGATCAGCGTGCTGTTGGAGCCGAGGGCTTGGACCACTCGCCATTGATCGGCGCTGGTGTCCTGAAATTCATCCAGGATAATGTACGGATACATCGTCGAGATGAGCGCTCGGACCTTATCTGAGCCATGAAGCAGGGCTGCCACGCGGCCTGCGAATAGGTCGAAGCAGACCTTCCCTTCTTCGGTCGCCAGCCGGACACGTTCCGCTTCCTCCTTCGCGCGCTTCTCGGCCTTTTCCTCGTCCGACAGATTCTTGGCCGCCTTGTAGCCGCTTCGAACCGCCGACAATGCGATTGCCTCATTCGGAGGCGTGAGGATCGTCATCCTTCGCGGAAAGCCGACCAGGTAGCCGTGCGCTTTGAGGATGCGCCAGAAGAACGAATGGTAAGTGTCGACCTCGATGCGTCGCCTCTCCTCTCGCGTAATTGCGCTTTCTTCGTCGATCGCCTCCAACACGCGCGAAACGGTCGCACGCGCGAAGCTGAGGAAAAGAATGCGCTGTCCCGGCTTCAATTCCTCCCGCGCGATCTTAGCCGCTTTGAGGATGGAAACGGTAGTCTTCCCCGAACCGGGACCGCCGGTAACGAGTTGATGCCCGACGGCTTGTAAAATTTCCTTCTGCGCTTCTGTTAGGTTGACCACAGCACAATCGCCTATCCTAACAGATCAGCAAAATCGTCTTCGACTTCGGCCTCGGCTGGCTGTGGAGGCGGATCACACAGCGCTTTCAGGGTGACGCAGGCATCGCGTAGCCACTGCGGGATCTCAGCTTCGGAACACTGCGCCAAGAACTCAGCGATTCCCCAATTGCCTTTCGACCAGCTGAAATAGGCTCCGAGCGCGGCAACAGCCTGGGCTTTTGGATCGGGGTATTTCGCGAGAAGGTGTGGCGGCCAATCGAGTTGATCGGAAAATCGCTCAAGTGCAGCTTGGGTGGTGTTCTTGAGGATAAGATCCTCGACGCCCTTCTCGTCGTGCATGAACAGGCGTTCGACCTGCGCCTCAATGGCTGCTTTGGCAGCATCCGTCTGCTTGTCGCACAACGCAAAGGTCCGCTTCCCAAGGCTTTTGTATAGCGCCCCAAGGTCGGCGATCTGGGTCTCGCTTCCAGCGTCGATCACACAGACGCCCATAGCTTCCAAAGACGCATAGGTCGCGGGATTGAGCTCCGCCAATCGGCGCGCAACGACCGGAAAGGAGGTCGCCTCCGTAGCGCCTTCCGCGATGAGGACACGGCGCGAAAGGAGCCCCTCGCAAAACCGGGTTCGGAAATCCTGCCGATAACGCTTGTGCTTGATGCTCTCCGGCAACTCGATTTTGGATTGGCTCAGTTGGCCATTGTCCGATCGCGAGAGGATGACGGTTTCGTCGAGGCTGAACTCTTCGAGCACATACGGCGAGTGCGACGTGAAGAGCGACTGCGCCGACAGCTTGCGCAGCTCATGGACAATCCGCTTCTGCGCGTATGGCGGAATTGCCGTTTCGGCTTCCTCCATCGCAAAAATGACGTTCTGCTTGTCCTCGGCGATCTGTGACAGCATCGCGAGCACCAGCATGTTGATCGTCCCCGTTCCCTGCCGAAAGAAGGGAGCGGCATGATCGCCTGCACCCGTGGCGATGAACGCGGTGATGACCTTGCGCAAATGCTCGCGCGTCAGGTTCGACACCTTCAGGTGCGGCTTCACTCCCCATTCGCGTGGGACGTATTTCTTCAGCGACTTGTCGATGCTCTCGAGCACGCCCGAGATGCCAATGGCCGGGTCGCTCGCGACATCGAAGGCTGCAAGCGTTCCGATCGTCCCTTCCCACATCTGCGGCCGGATTTCCTTTAGCCGGAGGATGATGTCCAGCAGGCTGCCGTGTTCCAAGCTGAGCGCCCGAGATCCCGTCCTCAACGACCGCAGGAAAAGAAATCCGCAGTGCTGCTTGTCCTTCTTCGAGAACGATGCAGGTGTCTCATCCTCTGAAAGGCTGCGCGTGAAATAGCTGTTGCCGACGAAGTCATCCTCTTCAGGATCGTATTCGCCGACGAATGTGACGCGCAGTGCCGCCTTGATCTCGGCAGCATCGACCCCGGCCGGGTCGGCCTCCTGATAGAAGTCTCCGGTAGTAGTATTCAGCCACTCGACGTTGGCTCCAAATCGTGCCTCCTGCTCCGGCGACAGATTGGTGATCGTCACCTCGACCGTGATTTTCGGCGCGGGGCCTGGCTCCACGCCCTCGGGAGCATCGGGGTTTGGGCTGGGAAGATAGCGCCCCTGATAGAAGTCATGCTCATCTACGGGTGGTCGCCGGCTCAGCCGGTCCGGCCCCAAGGCGAGATCGATCGCCTCGAATACTGACGATTTTCCGGTATTGTTGTCGCCGATCAGTACGGCGTGATCAGGCAGCACCAGTTTGGCCGACTGGATGCCGCGAAAATTTTCGATCACTACCGAGAATATCTTCAACGCCCCGCCCCCCTTTAGGCCCCCATTCGGTTAGCCCGTGCAGCTATATCTGTACATCGCGCCATGAGCGCTTCGAACGGCTCAGCGTCATCGAAGAGCAGCCCGTCCTCGACCATGTGGGCATAGTCTTCCTTCAGCGCCTTCGCGCCATCGCCGACCGGCACGAGCTGCAAACCGCCGCTGACAGCCGCTGCATAGTCGATCGGCGTGCGGTCGGCGGCTTTCTCCGCGAAGAACATCGACTTGTGCCGGGCGACCGCGTTGGCCAGTTCGCGATCGGCGAAAGCAGCTTCCGCGAAGCCGGCTTCATCCAGCCGGACAACATCGTGCCAGTGTCGTGCGAAGCGGTCGCCGCGTAGCCGCTCCTGGAGGCAGAAGACGTGGATGGCGGTCGCCTTCTCCCAAAAGGTCCGCTCCGCGTGCATGACGCGCGGCCGCGCCGTCGGGAATATCAGGCCCTCGATCAGACCCGACGCATCGCAGACAACATCGCGCAGGCTCGCCGGCTCGCCCGTCGAGCGGGCGCCGAACTCCAGCATGACGCTGGGCGCGACATAGCCGGACCCGGCCGCGGTCGCCTCATAGTCGATGAAGAGCTTGTCATCCTCGACGCGGATGGCCGCCGCCAAACCTTCGGCGGCCAGTGCGTTCGCGATCACGGGTTGCACGGTTTCCGCGACCCATGCCGGCAACCGCCGACGGACCTCGCTGGACCAGCGCTTTTCCTCGCTCCGCGTTTTCGGCAGACCCTCGCCATTGTCCCCGACCAGATCGGGCGCAATCGCCCGAATGTCGTAGGTCAGATCCACGTCTTCGGAAAATCGGCGGATGACCTGATAGGCTTTCGACAGCGACGTGCCGCCCTTGAACACCAGATGTTCGCCAAGCGGCGCGGCGCAGAGGGTCGCCAGCGCCCACACCACCCACACATCCTTTTCGAGGAGATGGGTGGGACGGCCCGAACGGTCGGCCGCGACACCCAGCGCGTCGCGCCGGTCCTCGGCCGAAAGCTGGAGAAAGACGTCAGCCATACGCCGCCTTTCCGACGCTCTGCGCGAGCCATGTCGGAAGCTGCGGCGCGGCGGCGACCAGTTCGCCGAACACGCCGGGCGGCATCTTCCGCTTCAATGTCGTGAGCGCTGCCTCTGCCTTTTCCGGGCCGAGCCAGGCCAGCGCCCGCACGGCCTCCCCTGCCGGCCGGTTGGCCAGGGCCAGTTGCCAGCGCGGCGCGTGCCGCAATTCCACGACCTGCTTGCCGAGGTGCATCTTTCGGCTGCGCCCGGAGGTCAGATAGACCGAGCGGACGGGCACCTGCGTCGTCAAGCCAAGGGCGTTCGCCGCGGCGGCGCCGTTCGAGACGATGACCTCTCCCTTTTGGGTCGCAAGAGCCTCGACAGCCTGCTCGACCGAAGGCGTGCGCGTGCCGAATCGACTGGTGATGGGGCGCAGATAGACGCCACGACCGGCGCGGATGAGCTGCCCGCGCTCCGTCAGGCGCGACAATGCCTGATCCACGGCCGCCCGGTTTCCGAGGTGCAGCAGGCTCTTGGCGGACACAGGAGCGCCTTCGGGCAGGCCCGTCGCATGCGACAAAATCTGTTCGGTCAGCCGTGTCATCGTCTTTCTCCTGTCGGAAACATATGCGAGTTTCTGACAGTTTTCAAGGAAACCCATGAGGACAGGCCGGATAAGGGGGAAAGCCTTCCCCTGCGGCCGAGCCAGGGTCTCGGCCGACCCCTTCTGCGGGGAGAGCCCCGCAACGCCCCCAGTAGAGTGAGAGTGCGGACCGGGTTTTCCGTGACGGGTTGAGGGCTGGAGAAGAGGTCTCCGGCGCCCGTCGCGGAGAACCGCGATGTTCAGGAAAGACGCCAGCGCACGCCCCGGCTCGGATCGGGCGAGCCTTTACGACGACATCACCGGCAAGATCATCGCCGAGTTGGAGGCGGGCCGCTTCCCCTGGGTCCAGCCCTGGGGATCGGCCTCGGTCAAGGCGCCCCTCGCCATGCCGAGGAACGCCGCGACCGGGCGGCATTATTCGGGGATCAATGTGCTGATCCTCTGGGGTGCGGTGATCCAGCACGGCTTTCCCGGCCAGAGCTGGCTCACCTTCCGCCAGGCCCTGTCACTCGGCGGCAATGTCCGCCGGGGCGAACGCGGCACCACCGTCGTCTATGCCGACCGTTTCACGCCGGAGGACGAGAAGCGCCGCGCCCGCGAGGCCGGCGAGGAAGCTGCCGCGATCCCGTTCCTCAAACGATTCACGGTGTTCAACGCGGCGCAATGCGACGGCCTGCCGGAGGATGTCGCCATCGTGGCTCCACCGCCTCCGCCCGGCCTCATCGAGCCGCAGGTCGAGGCCCTGATCCGGGCCACCAGCATCGACTTCCGCATCGGCGGGGACCGCGCTTTCTATGTCCCAGCGCTCGATTATGTGCAGGTGCCGCCGCCCCAGGCGTATTTCGAGCCGATCAACTGGCACAGGACGGCCCTGCACGAGCTGGGACACGCCACAGGCCACCCCTCGCGCCTGAACCGCGATTTCTCGGGTTCCTTCGGCTCGAAGAAATACGCCTTCGAGGAGCTGGTCGCCGAGATCAACGCGGCCTTCTGCTGCGCCTCGCTTGGCATCACACCCACCGTCCGCCATGCCGACTATATCGGCTCCTGGCTCGAGGTGCTGCGCGAGGACAATCGCGCCATCGTGCGCGCCGCTTCCCAGGCCAGCAAGGCGGCCGACTGGCTGCTCGGGTTTCTGCCCGGCGCCGATGTCGATGCAGCCGACGACGAACGGCAGGCGGCGTGACGGTCCTGAAAACCGGAAAGGCGGAGAAGCGGGCTTCCGGCTTTACGCCTTTCCGCCCGCCTGGCGCTGCCCTCCGAGAGTGAGAGGGCGGCGCTTCGCTTCGTGACGGGTTGGAGGTCGAGAGAGAGGCTCCCGGCCGCCCGTCGCGGAGTAACGAACATGGCGACTGCCATTCAGAAAATCACCCTGTCGTCGGCGCGCGACATCCCCTTCAACAAGCTGGTGCTGAGCCAGTCCAATGTCCGGCGCGTCAAGGCCGGCGTCTCGATCGAGGAGCTGGCCGAGTCCATCGCCCGGCGCGGTCTCATCCAGAGCCTCCATGTCCGTCCCGTCCTCGACGCCGATGGCGCCGAGAGCGGCATGTTCGAGGTGCCCGCCGGCGGCCGCCGCTATCGCGCGCTCGAACTGCTCGCGAAGCAGAAGCGCCTGGCCAAGACCGCGCCGGTGCCCTGCGTCGTCGGCGACGCCAACAGCGACATCCTGGTCGACGAGGTCTCGCTGGTCGAGAACATGGAGCGCGCGCCGCTGCATCCACTCGACCAGTTCCGCGCCTTCCAGGCCATGCGCGACAAGGGCATGACCGAGGAAGCCATCGCCGCCGCCTTCTTCGTCGGCGTCAATGTCGTGAAGCAGCGCCTGCGCCTCGCCTCCGTCTCGCCGACTTTGCTCGAGATCTACGCGGAGGATGGCATGACGCTCGAACAGCTCATGGCCTTCACCGTCAGCTCCGACCATGCCCGTCAGGAACAGGTCTGGGAGGCAGTCAAGGATAGCTGGCAGAAGGAGCCCTATCAGATCCGCCGGATGCTGACCGAGACCTCGGTACGCGCCTCAGACAAAAGGGCCGTCTTCATCGGCGTCGAGGCTTATGAGGCGGCCGGCGGCATCGTGCTGCGCGACCTGTTCCAGTCGGACGATGGTGGCTGGCTGCAAGATCCGGCCCTGCTCGACAGCATGGTGGCCGACAAGCTGAAGACCACCGCCGACGAGATCGCGAGCGAAGGCTGGAAATGGGTCGAGGCCGCCTTGAGCTTTCCCTACGGCCACCAGCATGGGCTTCGCGAACTGGCTGGCGTCACGGTCGACCTGACCGAGGAGGAGAGCGCCACCCGCGAAGCGCTGCGCGACGAATACGACCGGCTCGAAGCCGAATATGCCGAAGCCGACGAGCTGCCGGACGAGATCGACGCACGTCTCGGCGAGATCGAACAGGCCCTCGACGCCTTCGAGCAGCGCCCGACGATCTACGATCCGGCCGACATCGCCGTCGCCGGCGTCTTCATCAGCCTCGACGCCGACGGCTCGCTGTCGGTGGATCGCGGCTATGTCCGTTCTGAGGATGAACGTCCCGTCGAGACCGAAGGCAGCGATGCGCCGGAGGTTGACGGTGAAGCTGGCCAGCAGGCCGCGCCCGCCGTTCAACGCGCCGTCATCACCATCGGCGGCCAGCCCGCGGAACCGGAGGACGATGAGGAGGACGGCATCAAGCCGTTGCCCGAGCGCCTCGTCATCGAGCTGACCGCGCATCGCACCCTCGCTCTGCGCAACGCGGTTGCGGAACATCCCGACGTCGCCATGACCATGCTGCTGCACAAGCTGGTCAGCGACACCTTCCGGCGCACCGCACCGGCCGGCTGCCTCGAGGCCCGCGTCAATCATATCTTCTTCTCGGCACAGTCCGAGGAGTTGAAGGACAGCACGCCCGCGCGCGAGGTCGCCGAGCGACACGAGCGCTGGGGCGATCACGTTCCCGACGACGACCAGGCCCTGTGGGACTGGCTCTCCCTGCTCGACCCCGGCACGCGCCTCGATCTGCTCGCCCATTGCGTCAGCTACGGCGTGAACGCCCTGTTCGAGCGGCCCAATCCCTACAGCGGATCGGGCGTCAGCCAGCATGGGCTGGACGTGCGCCTCTCGCAGGCCGACCGGCTGGCGCGAGCCACCGGCCTCGACATGGTGGCGGCGGGCTGGAGGCCGACGGTCGGCAACTATCTCGGCCGCGTCACCAAGCCCCGCATCCTCGAAGCCGTGCGCGAAGGCGCGGGCGAGCGGGCTGCCCAGCTCATCGACCATCTGAAGAAGGGTGACATGGCCAAGGAGGCCGAGCGCCTGCTGGCCGACACCGGCTGGCTGCCGGAGCCGCTGCGCCTGGTCGACCTCGATGACGGGCAGACCATCGAACCGGGCACGGAGGCAGACGCCGGAGACGAGGCCGCTTTGCCGGACTTCCTCAGCAAGGATGGCGACGACGAGGAAGCCGACGAGATCGAGGACGAAGACGCCCTCACGATCGCGGCCGAATGACCCTCACAGCGGGGGAGCGGCTTGGGGTCGCTTCCCCGCATCGTCGCAAGGAGACCCTCCATGATTGAACCCGACCCGTCCGCCACGCGCCGCGTCGTCTTCCAGTATCTCGTGCCCGTTCACGTCGAGGTCGAAGACGGTCTCGTTGTTTGCGTCACTGTCATCGACGAAACGCCGGTGCGCGATCCGTCCCTGGTCGAAGGCGATGCCGGCTACCTGCCGGAAGCCGTCGCCGCCGCCGACGATGGCCAGCCCTGGCCATCCTGGCGGTTCGGCTACTGACCGCCTTCGATCCCCCCCAACCCAGCCCGGCCATCGCGCCGGGCTTTCTCGTTTCAGGAGCCTGTCATGGCCGACTATTTCACCCATTTCTCGTGCCTGCTCGACGTCGGCACGCCCGAGAACGCTGCCCGAGCGCTCGATCTCTACAACCGCCTGTCCGAGGAAGGCGCATCGGAGGAACCGCCCTCCGAAGGCTTCCTCCTCTCGATCCAGCCGGAGCATGGCGGCAGCCAACTCTGGATGCGCGACGACGTGACCGGCGATCCCGAACGCCTCATCCAGTTCGTGAACCGCTGCGCTGCCGAGTTCGGCCTCAAAGGCAGATGGGGATTCCAATACGCCAATACCTGCTCGAAGCCCCGGCTCGATGGATTCGGCGGCGGCGCGCATGTCCTCGACCTCGCCTCCGGCGAGACCGTGGACTGGATCCATACCGATGGCTGGCTCGCCCAGACCATCTCCGGTGAGGGAGGCACGCTATGAGCATCCCCTCCTATGCGCGGAGCAACTTCCAGACCCTGCTGCGCGCGGCGGGCGACGGCAATCTCGCCCTCATGGAATGCCTCGACGCGGTGACGGGCAGCCCGCGCTATGTCATCTGCGCCGTGGGGCGGGACGATGGCGATTACGTCTTCACGCCCTTCGGCCATCTCGCCGACGGCAATCCCTATGACGCCTATCTGCCGCCCGATCCCGGCGATCCCGAAGGCTTCGTGCGCCCCGACGCGGGAGAGGCGCCATGACCGACATCGACGCCATCTTCGCGGCGGATCGCCAGCATCCGCCGCGCGAACGGTCTCTGCCCTGGCCGGAAACCAAGGACGGCATCACCGTGGTCATCGAGCCCAAGCCGCATTGGGCCAACGACATGCGGGCCTTCCGATCCAAGGCTCGCGAATATTGCGCCTATGCCGATTGGGCCGAGAACGGCGCCCGCGCCAGGTTCTTCGGCCACATCGACACCTGCGGCGATGACCTCATCCGCAAGGCCCGCGCGCTCGTCGCCTGCGAGATCGCGGACGGACACTGGAGCTGAGCCCCGGAAAAGCGCCCCACCTCACGGTCGGGCGCTTTTTCCATGCCGGCGTCCCGAGAGTGAGAGGGCGGCCGGAACTGGTTTGAGCCGGTGCGGTCGAGAGAGAGCGCCGCGCGGCTCGTCCGTTCCCGCTCTCCCGAGGCTCACATCATGACCCTGATTTCCGCATCCGCGGCGGCGTCCGCCGCCGCGCCGCTTCCACTCGGCCCCAATCCCGAACCTGCCGCGGCCATCTTCGCGGCCGCCGGTCTGCTGCTGCCCCATCTCGAACGTGGCGAGCGCGTCGATGCCGCCGCCCTGCGTGCGGCGATGGAGACCGCCTTCGGCGCATCGGACGCCACCGGCGCCTGGGACTGGAAGACGGCCTATGACGCCTGCGAGGCGGCGACCGTCCTGTTCCTCCGCAAATACGGACGTGCGCTTTTCCGCAAAGCCGGGTCTCCGGCAGCGCGCCTTTCCGCGCTGTCGAAAATCGCCAACCTTCTGCCGACGCATACGCGGCGGTCGACGGAGAGCCAGACCTTCCAGCAATTCTCGACGCCGATCCCGCTCGGCCTGGTCGCCGCCCACGCCGGGGCAATCACTCCGGCCGACCGGGTGCTGGAGCCGTCGGCCGGCACCGGCCTGCTGGCTATCCTCACCGAGATCACCGGCGGCGCGCTCGTCCTCAACGAGCTGGCCGACACCCGCGCCAGCCTGCTGTCGCTTCTCTTCCCGGCCATTCCCGTCACCCGCTTCGACGCGGCCCAAATCGACGATCATCTCGATCCCGCCGTCACGCCCAGCATCGTGCTGATGAATCCGCCGTTCTCCGCAATGGCCAATGTCGAAGGCCGCATAGCCGACACCACATATCGCCATGTCGCCTCGGCGCTGGCGCGTCTCGCTCCCGGCGGCCGGCTGGTGACGATCACCGGCGCCAGCTTCGCGCCCGACAATCTGGCCTGGCGGGACGCCTTCATTCGCCTGCAGGAGCGCGGGCGCATCGTCTTCTCCGCCGCCATCGACGGCGCGGTCTATGCCAAACACGGCACGACGTTTCCGACGCGGCTGACCGTCATCGACAAGCGGCCTGCTGACGATCCAGCCGCGTTCCCGGTCGCACCCGGCGTTGCCTCGGACGCCGCCACGCTGCTGGGCTGGCTCGACGATCATCTGCCGACTCGGCTCGCCGTCGATCCCTCCCTCACGGTCCCAACTGTCGCGGCTTCCGCCCCTCGCAGCGTGCGCGGCTATATCAACCGCACCGCCAAGGCCGTCCCTGCGGCCGTGCCGATGGCCGAGCCGGAGGGCCTGCCACTCGCCTACGAGACCCAAGACGGCCTAGCGGGCGAAGACGGCCGTTTGTCCGACGGCATCTATGAAGAATACGGATTGCAGGCGATCCGTATTGCCGGTTCTCAGGCGCACCCCACCAGGCTGGTGCAATCGGCGGCGATGGCTTCGGTCGCCCCGCCTAGACCGAGCTATCGGCCGCACCTCCCGGTCAATATCCACGAGCTGCTGTCCGACGCGCAGCTCGAGACCGTCATTTATGCCGGCGAGGCTCATTCCGATCATCTCGCCGGATCGTGGACGGTGGACGCCACCTTCGATGTCGTCACCGCCGCGCGCGAGGATGCGACGAACGCCGCGCGCTTCCGGCGCGGCTTCATGATCGGTGACGGCACCGGCGTCGGCAAAGGGCGCCAGTCCGCCGCGATCATTCTCGACAACTGGCTCCAGGGCCGCCGTAAGGCGGTGTGGATCAGCAAGTCCGACAAGCTGATCGAAGACGCGCAGCGCGACTGGTCGGCGCTCGGCATGGAGCGCCTGCTGGTCACGCCGCTGTCGCGCTTCCCGCAGGGGCGGCCGATCACGCTGCCAGAAGGCGTCCTGTTTACGACCTATGCCACGCTACGCTCCGACGACCGTGGCGAGAAGGTTTCGCGCGTCCGACAGATCGTCGAATGGTTGGGCTCCGACTTCGATGGAGTCCTGATTTTCGACGAGGCGCACGCGATGCAGAACGCCGGTGGCGGCAAGGGAGAGCGCGGTGACGTCGCCGCATCGCAGCAGGGCCGCGCGGGTCTGCGGCTCCAGCACGCGCTGCCGAACGCCCGCGTCGTCTATGTCTCGGCGACCGGCGCCACCACGGTCCACAACCTCGCTTACGCCCAGCGGCTCGGCCTGTGGGGCAGCGAGGATTTTCCGTTCAGCACCCGCGCCGAGTTCGTCGAGGCAATCGAGGCCGGCGGCGTCGCGGCGATGGAGGTGCTGGCCCGCGATCTGCGCGCGCTCGGCCTCTACACCGCCCGCTCGCTCTCCTTCGACGGCGTGGAATATGAACTGGTCGAGCACGCGCTGACCCTCGAGCAGACCCGCATCTACGATGCCTATGCCGGGGCCTTTGCCATCATCCATAACCACCTCGACGCGGCGATGGAGGCAGCCAATATCACCGGCGCCACCGGCACGCTGAACCGACAGGCCAAGTCCGCCGCGCGCTCGGCCTTCGAGAGCGCCAAGCAGCGCTTCTTCGGCCATCTGCTCACCAGCATGAAGACACCGACCCTGATCCGGTCGATCACCAGCGACCTGGAAGCCGGCCATGCCGCTGTCATCCAGATCGTCTCGACCGGCGAGGCGCTGATGGAACGCCGGCTGGCCGATCTGCCGACCGAGGAATGGAACGACGTCCGCGTCGACATCACGCCGAGGGAATATGTTCTCGACTACCTCGCCCATTCCTTCCCGGTGCAGCTCTACGAGCCGTTCACCGACAGCGAGGGCAATCTGTCGTCGCGGCCGGTCTATCGCGACGGCCAGCCCGTCGAAAGCCGCGAGGCCGTGGCGCGCCGCGACGAGCTGATCGCGCAGCTTGCCTCCCTGCCGCCGGTGCCCGGCGCGCTCGACCAGATCGTCCAGCATTTCGGCACCGAGCTGGTGGCGGAGGTCACGGGCCGCTCGAGGCGCATCGTCCGCAAGAGCACGTCTTCGGGCGGCGACCGTCTCGTCGTCGAGAACCGCGCCGCCGCCGCCAATCTCGCCGAAACCCAGGCGTTCATGGATGACAGCAAGCGCATCCTGATCTTCTCGGATGCCGGCGGCACCGGCCGCAGCTATCACGCCGAGCTTTCGGCACGGAACACGCGGCTGCGCGTCCACTATCTGCTCGAACCCGGCTGGAAAGCGGACGCCGCCATCCAGGGCCTCGGCCGCACGCACCGAACCAACCAGGCGCAGCCGCCGCTGTTCCGGCCCATCGCCACGGACGTCAAGGCGGAGAAACGCTTCCTCTCCACCATCGCTCGCCGGCTCGACACGCTGGGCGCCATCACCCGTGGTCAGCGCCAAACCGGCGGTCAGGGCCTGTTCCGCCCCGAAGACAATCTGGAAAGCGCCTATGCCCGCGATGCACTGCGGCAGCTCTATCTCGTTCTGGTGCGCGGCAAGGTCGATGGCTGCTCGCTCGAGCGCTTCGAGTCGGCCACCGGCCTGAAGTTGATGGACTCGAACGGCATCAAGGACGAGCTGCCGCCGATCACCACCTTCCTCAACCGGCTGCTGGCGCTGACCATCGAACTTCAGGGTGTGCTGTTCACCGCCTTCGAGCAGCTTCTCACCGCCAAGATCGAGGGGGCCATCGCCGCAGGCATCTACGATGTCGGGCTGGAGACGCTGACGGCGGAAGGCTTCACCGTCACCGACCGCCAGACGATCTATACCCATCCGGGCACGGGCGCCGAGACCCGGCTGCTCACAATCGCGCAGCGGACCCGCAACCGCCCGGTCACGCTGGACGAGGCGCTCGCCTATCTCGGCGAACCCGGCGCCAGGCTGCTGGTCAATGAGCGTTCGGGCCGCGCCGCCCTCCAGATTCCCGCCACCTCGATCATGCTCGACGATGGCGAAATCGAACGCCGCGTCCGGCTGATCCGGCCGATGGAATCGCACACCGTTCCGGTGAAAATGATGGGCGAGACCCATTGGACCGAGGCAGAGCGGAACGCCTTCGCTACGGCCTGGAGCGCCGAGGTCGCAGACGTGCCGGCGTTTTCCGACAGCACGATCCACATCGTCGCTGGCCTGTTGTTGCCGATCTGGAAGCGATTGCCCAACGAGTCCACCCGTGTCTATCGGCTCCAGACCGACGCGGGCGAGCGGATCGTCGGCCGCAAGGTCTCGCCTGCCTGGGCGGCCAACGCCGCCACGACCGGCGCAGCTACGCTCACGCCCGCCGACGCTTTCATGGCGCTGATGGATGGCCGCACCATCCTCGACCTCGCCGAGGGGCTTCAGCTTCGCCGCGTCCGCATCATGGGCGCCGAGCGCATCGAGCTGTCCGGCTTCACCGACACGATGCGCGAGCGGCTCACCGCCTACGGCCTGTTCCACGAGATCATCTCCTGGAAGCTCAGGATGTTCGTGCCGACAGATACCGCCGGCCCCGTGGTGCTGGAGCGCGTGCTGGGCCGCTATCCGGTCCAGCGCATCGGCGAACGCGAGGCGGCGTGATGACCCGTCTCGACGCTTCCGATCTGGCGAACCGTCTCGGCCGGGAGGCCGAGGCGGTATGCCGCCATTATCTCGGCGCCGGCCATCGCCTGGGCAATTACTGGCAGGTCGGCGATGCCCGCAACACGCCCGGCCGCTCGATGTTCGTCCGGCTCAAGGCGACGGCGAAGGGACCGGCGGGTAAATGGACCGACGCAGCCACCGGCGAGCATGGCGATCTGCTCGACATGATCCGGGAAAGCTGCGGCCTCATCGACTTCGCCGATGTCGTCGCGGAAGCCCGGACTTTCCTCAGCCTGCCGCGTCCCGAGCCCGCACCCGCACCCGCACCTGAGAAGAAGAAGCGACCAAGCACGCCAGCCCCGTCAGGCTCAGCCGAAGCGGCAAGGCGATTGTTCGCCATGTCGCAGCCGATCGGCGGCACCTCTGTCGAGGCGTATCTCCGCAATCGCGGCATTACGGCTTTGCACGGAACCGGAAACCTCCGCTTCCATCCGCGCTGCTACTACCGGCCCGACGATCATGGCCCGACCGAAACCTGGCCGGCGATGATCGCCGCCGTCACCGATCTCAAAGGCGGGATCACCGGCGCGCATCGCACCTGGCTCGCTCCCGACGGCTCCGACAAGGCGCCGATCGATACGCAGCGTAAGGCGATGGGCGACCTGCTCGGTCACGCCGTCCGTTTCGGGATCGCCAGCGAGGTGATGGCGGCGGGCGAAGGCATCGAAAGCGTCCTGTCGGCACGTCAGGCGATACCGCACATGGCGATGGCGGCGGCGCTCTCCGCTGCCCATCTGGCCGCCATCCTGTTCCCCGAGACTCTGCGCCGGCTCTACATCGTCCGCGACAATGACCCGGCGGGCGACAGCGCACGGGATAGCCTGGTCGAACGGGCGAACACGGCCGGGATCGAGGCCATTGTGCTCTCGCCGGTGCTCGAGGACTTCAACGAGGATCTCCGGCGCCTCGGCATCGACGCGCTCCGCGCCAATCTGCGGGTGCAGCTCGCACCGCCGGACGTCGCCCGTTTCTGGCTCGAAGCGGCATAGTCGCCGGCAAGGAGTGTCAGGGCCGCAATCATCATAGCCGCCCGGATGCGTTCAACCTTCGGAGAGGACCGCGCCTCGGCCTTCGAGAGGGCGATCGGCCGTCAGCCGGGCCGGATCGGCAATGGCTGCGGCCGACGATTTTCCGGCGCGGCCCTTCGGGCCGCTTTCCATCGCGAAGCAAAATCGCCGGCCTTCGCCATCCTTCGCTGCGCTTCGGCCCTCTCGCTTCGCTCCGGGTGCAGGTCCGTCCCGCCCGACGGCTTCGTCGCCATGAAGGCCGCGACGGTCGCGGTCCAACCGACGGAGCATCCCATGAGCGAGCACGACGACTACGAACCCGAACACGCCGCATCGCCGACCGACCAGATCGCGCAGGAGCTTCAGCTCTACGGATACCGACCTTCGGAAGACGAAGCCGATCCCAGGCCCGTGCCGGAGGACCGCATCATCGAAGGCGCCGTCGCCGACATCTTCGACGCCCTGATCTCCACCGTGGTCGATACGAGCCTCGATCCCGACCTCGACGATCTCCTCTGGTCCACCGTCAATATGTTCCACCGCGCCGTCGAGCGGGCCGACCGCAAACTCGACGACAACGAGCAGGCGCAGAAGCGGCTCCAGCGCGAACAGGATGGCTCGGAGGTCAAATCCGTCCAGCTCGAACGCCTGATCGACCTTGGGCAATCGCTGATCGAACGGCGCGACAGCCTGGAAGTCTTCCGCGACAGCGCCGCCGACCACTATCTTCGCGCCACCGGCTCACCCTGGTCTCAGCGCACCGGCTCGCGCGTCAACCATCGCCGCCTCACCGCCGCGATGATCGACAGCCGCGACTTCCTTGCCGCCAAGCGCCGCAGCGAAACCGAAGTGCTCGTGCCCGCAGGCCCGAAGATCGCCTTCTCCGGCGGCGACACCACCGATCACAAGCCGATCTGGGCCAAGCTCGATCAGGTCCACGCCAAGCACCCCGACATGGTGCTGATGCACGGCGGCTCACCGAAAGGCGCCGAGAAGATCGCCGCGCGTTGGGCGGAAACCCGCAAGGTGCCGCAGGTCGCCTTCAGACCCGACTGGACGAAACACGCCAAGGCCGCACCGTTCAAGCGCAACGACGCCATGCTGGCGGTCATGCCGATCGGCATCCTCATCTTCCCCGGCACCGGCATCCAGGACAATCTCGCCGACAAGGCCCGCAAGCTCGGCATCCCGGTCTATCGGTTCGGAACCGGGGGGGGGGGGGGGGCGCCCGGGCCCCCCGCCGGCCCCCCCCCCCGCCCCCCCGCCCCCCCCCCCGCCCCCCCGGGGGCCCCCCCGGGCGCGGGGGCGCCCCGGGGGGGGCCCCCCCCCCCCCCCGTCTCCACGGCAGGACACCGGCTCCTGCCGCAGAGCACCACCCCCGCTTCTTTGCGCTGATCCTTGGTCAGACTGATCGCCTGACGCCATCAACCCGTGAAGGGTCGGCTACGCCTTGCGTGCCGCCGCTCCGGCTCCGCCTGCGCGATGATTGCAGCTCTCAGTCCGACACGTCGGGCGCCTGTCAGCGGGGGGTGGTCCTCCGCTCGAAACAGGAGCCGGATCGATGTCCTTCAACGACGCCCACGCCTTCGCCTTCAGCCTCGCCACCAGCCTGATGGCGGTCATCGTCATCTTCCGCGCCGGCGACGGCACGCTCTCGGTCACGCCCGCCAGCGAATATGACGGCGACCTGTCCCAGATCGTCCGCGAAATCGACCCCTTCGCTCCATGAAGGGGCGAAGATCATCGCCCGCGGGGCTGAAACCTTGTCGGTTTCGGCTCCCGTTCGCGTCGATATTTTGCTATGATCCCCGACGCGCCGTGGTGGTGGTGGAAGGCGCGACCGTCAGAATCGTTCTTTCGGAGACACCGCCATGATTTTTCTCGGCATCATCCTTTCCATCGCGGCCATCGGCTTCTTCTGCTGGCTTCTGTTCACGCTCGCCGTCTTCGCGCTGCCCTTCTTCGCTGGCCTCACCACCGGCGGTTGGGCCTATCACACAGGCGCGGGCTGGATGGGCGCGATCCTGATCGGCGTGGTCGCGGCCGGGCTGACGCTCGGCCTCGGCCAACTCCTGCTTGGGATTGTTCGCCCGCTCTGGGCTCGGCTGCTGATCGCGCTCGCCTTTGTCGCGCCCGCCGCCCTCGCCGGCTACCACGCCACGCACGGCATCGTGAAGCACACCATGCCGTCGGAAACCTGGCAGTTGGTATTTTCCGTCATCGGTGCGGTCGCGGTCGGCGTCACCGCGTTCGCGCGCGTCACGGGCATGGCGGCCACTGGCCCGGTCGGCCGGAGCCCAGCCGGAGCCTGACCATTCCGCCGCAGGTATCGGCGGGACAATTAAGGCGACACCACGCCATCCACGTCGGCTTGAAGGGGTGGCGATGCGGGCACGAACCCGGATCACGCTGATGGCCGCAGTGCGCGGTCATCCCATCGGAAGCGCCCGAACCGCACGCCGGTCGCGGCGCAGCCGACCAACACGGAGCAGCGGAGGATTTCCGCCCGCGGCAGCCCGGACAACGCAGGGCCGCAAGGCCCGCCTATAAGAGGGGCGATGCGCCGGCGAACATCCGGCATTGGCGCCGTTTTCGAGAGGGCCGCCATCCTCTCCGCTTCTTCCCGTCACCAGCCCGCTCCAAACGGCCTCTTCAATGGCTTGATCTGGCCGAAGGCCGGCTGCGCCTCGATCGCCTATGGCGCAACAGCGGCGTTACAACTTTCTTCCCCTGCCGGCTTCGCCGTCATTCCTCGCGAGACAAGAAAGCTCCTCCTTTGCTGTCAGGCCCCTGCGGGGTGCGCCGTCGATCGCCTCCGGCCTGTCGATCGCCATCGAGGCCGCAATGGTGCGGGGCTCGATAACTGAAACGGAGATTTGAAATGGCGACCATCGGCACCTTCAAGAAGACCGGCAACGAGTTCACCGGCGAAATCGTCACCCTCAGCGTCCAGGCCAAGGGCGTGCGCATCGTCCCCGACCAGCGCGCCACCGGCGAAAACGCCCCCAGCCACCGGGTTCTGGTCGGCCGCGTCGAGATCGGCGCCGCCTGGTCCAAGCGCTCCAACGAGGGCCGCGACTATCTGGGCCTCAAGCTCGACGATCCGAGCTTCAACGCCCCCATCTACGCCAACCTCTTCGACGACGAGGACGGCGACGGCTACTCGCTGATCTGGTCCCGCCCGAACCGCCGGGCGGACTGACCCACCAGCAACGCCCCGGCCGACAGGCCGGGGCCTTTGCCTTGTCCACACGCGAATCAGTAACGCCGCCGACGACCGAGAGGAACGGGCGACCAGGTTTCCGGAAGTCCCCGCGACGCCAAGAACGACTAAAATAGTCGTAGTTCTGGCAAGTAGTTATTGGCCGGTGGGAGGTGGTCATTCATGATCACCGCCCGACAATCACGGGCCGCACGCGCGTTGCTGGGATGGAAACAGGAGACGCTCGCTGACGAGGCCCGGACATCGCTGACCGCGCTCAAGCGTCTCGAATCCGAGAACGACCTCGAGGTGTATGAGTCGACGCGCGATCTCGTTCGCCGGGCGCTGGAGGCCGCGGGGATCGTCCTGCTCTCGACCGACAAGGGCGAAGGCGTGCTGCTGCTTCACGACCGCAAAGACTTGCCGCCGAAGCGTTAAGCGCCCGCCATTTGTTCAGGCGGCGCACAGAATTTCCCGCGATGCTGTTAACGAACCTCGGATGAGCGATTATAGTCGCTCTATGGGACAGCCAACGCCCTCATTCCTAGACGAGCCGCCGGTCAGCCATGTGCTCACGGCCTACGACCGTGAGCACATGGCTC